>JAOUDE010000293.1 GCA_029859455.1 Ignavibacteria bacterium
TCGCCTCCCAGATTTTCATCGGCCTTGTACTGATCGTCATTGTCTCTTTCGGGGCTCAGGCCGCGAACCTCAAGGCGATGGGCTGGCTCCTTCGGACGCTGACCGACATCTGGGTGATCGCCTTCATCATTCTGTTTCAGCCGGAGCTCCGTCGCCTCCTGGTGATGATCGCACGCAGCCCCGCTGTGAGTCTGTTCATCAAAGCGAACGTCGATGAGCCGATCGATGAAGTTCTTTCTGCCGTCGGAACGTTATCCCGGAAGAAGCAGGGAGCGCTCATCGTCTTCACGCGCACCACCGGCATCAAGATCACCGTCGAAACAGGGACTCAGCTCGATGCGGTCGTGAGCAGTCCGCTGCTTCTCTCCATCTTCAATCCCCGCTCACCGCTCCATGACGGCGCGGTCGTCATCAACGACAGGGTCGTTGAGGCGGCTCGCTGTACACTTCCCCTCTCCGCTGTCACGAGCTGGGAAGGGCATCTTCTCGGCACCCGTCACCGGGCCGGTCTTGGAATCTCGGAACAAGCCGACGCGGTGGTTCTGATCGTTTCGGAGGAATCAGGGACCATATCGCTCGCGGAGCATGGTGTCCTCCGCCGGGGGCTGACAATCGCACAGGTCAGGAAGGAACTGAAAGACCGCCTTTCGGCAGACAGCCGCCGGACCTACGCGAGTGTCTGGAAACAGCTCGGGTTGTCAGGATAGCATGGGTATTCTTGATACATCGCGGGAGGAAATGATCCAGCTCCTCCGGGAGCGGGGGATTACGGACGAACAGGTTCTCCGGTCGATGAACACCGTCCCGCGTGAACGGTTCATTCCCGAGCCGTTTGACAAGCGTGCGTATGAAGATTCGGCCCTGCCAATCGGCCGCGGACAAACCATTTCTCAGCCGTACACCGTTGCTTTCATGACCCAAGCGCTTCAGGCACCTGCCGGCGGGAAGGTCCTTGAGATCGGAACCGGTTCCGGCTATCAGGCCGCTGTCCTCGCCGAGATGGGTTTTCGCGTGTTCAGTATCGAACGGGAACCGGAGCTCCTGTCGTTTGCCCGGCGCAAGATTGATTCCCTCGGCTACCGGATCGCCACGAAAGGGGGAGACGGGACGGTCGGCTGGAGCGAGTATGCACCATATTCAGCGATCGTTGTCACGGCTGGCGCTCCCGGGATTCCGGATCCTCTGCTCGATCAACTTGAGGATGGCGGAAGGCTGGTGATCCCGGTCGGAAACCTCGATGTTCAGACCATCATGATCTGCACCCGGCGGGGCGATTCACATGAAACCGAGGAAGTGGTCGGGTTCAAGTTTGTGCCCCTCATCGGTAAGAAAGGGTGGAAGTAGGGATAGTAAACTCGAAATTCGAATTCCGAAACACGCTGATGCCTGAGCCGCCGAAACGGATGCGGTGACACACAGTTTCAGCCCCGACGCTGTATCGTTCACCATTCCTTCTCCGATACTGAAATCGATTTTGTTGAACCGAATGTGATCCCTTTGCCCCGCATCCTCGTCCTCGTCGGTCCCACCGCCTCCGGCAAGACTGATATCGCCGTCCGCCTTGCCGAAAGGCTGGACGGAGAGATCATCTCTGCTGATTCACGCCAGGTGTACAGGCTTCTTGACAAAGGGACCGCGAAGCCGACCCCGGATCAGCGCTCGGTTGTTCCTCACCACTTTATCGATATCCGAACACCGGATCAGGTCTTCACCGCAGGAGAATTCGGCATCGAGGGCCGACAGGTTATTGATGAAATCCATGCGCGAAAGAAAGTGCCGATCGTTGCCGGCGGTTCCGGCCTTTACATCCGGTCGCTTGTGGACGGTTTGTTCGAAGGGCCCGGCTCCGATCCGGAGTTGAGAGAGATCCTCGAAGAAAAAGTCAGACTCGGCTACGTGGATGCCCTGATCGAACAACTTCGGCAGGTTGATCCTGAAAGCGCTGCCTCGGCTGATCGCACGAAACCGAGACGGATCATCCGCGCACTTGAAGTGTTTCATTGCACCGGGAAACCGCTGTCGCACCATCACAGAGAAGCTCGCCCGGAGATTCGTTTTACCCCGATACTCACCGGTCTCTCCTGGGACCGGCAGGAGCTGTATCGTCGGATCGAAACACGGTGCGACGCGATGCTCGCAGACGGCCTCGAACAGGAAGCGGCTGACCTGCGATCACAGGGATACGATCGCCGTTTCAATGCCCTGAATACGGTCGGGTACGCCGAAGTATGCGCCTACCAGGAAGGAGAGATAGGAAAAGAGGAGATGATTCGTTTGTTCAAACAGAATTCCAGGCGCTATGCGAAAAGGCAGTTGACCTGGTTCAGGAGAGACAGCCGAATCCGGTGGATTGAGATGGATGAAGGGAAAAGTGGAGGAGAAGCAGCCGCGGAGATTGAACAGATCTGGCTTGAGCAGTACAACGGCACCGGTGCGGAGAGACAGGTGTGAGGATAGACAAGTAATAATGCCCGGCCGGGGCAACAATGCGTTGTTCCTCTTCCTTCAGACTCCTCTCCTTCCCGGGAATTCAAACAGCCTTCGATTCATCGCGACTCCTCCTCCTGTTGCCTCAGCTGCCTCCGGGCCGGAAAAAAGGCCTGAACGCCCTCAAATCAGCCAAAACCCTATCAAATGAGACAAAAAAGTCCTATATTGAGTGCTGTCACCTTACCCTTTCTCTGAGTGACCTCTCCATCGACCGGCATGGGAAGAACGGCCTCTGGCCTGACCGGCCTAATCATTTTCTACCGACAATCGACAATAATGACTGCACAACAGACAGATTCTGAGAAACTCCTCGAACGGAGGAAGAACATCGTCGCCAGCGGGGTTGGCGTATTCAACACTGCCACGGTCCGCGAAGCGGCGGGTGCGATTATCATTGACCAGGATGGGGTTCGCGTTTGCAGGATTTACCTTCAACTACAAGCAGCGGACAGGAATGTTCAATGCCGCCAGACTGTACGAGAGGTATCATAGCGAACAGTACCGGCGTCAGTACAACGAGCATATTGCGAAACTCAAAAAGGGGGAAGCTCCAGCATTGCCTGATCCTGACAAGGTACGGATCCGTGTCTATGCCACCCAGAGTACGCACAAGACTCTGAGCAGCTTCAGACAGGGCTCCATGATTCATATCTGGGATGAGGACTTCCAAAAAAAATCGGAGGAGACATTTCTCGAGGCGTACATGACGCACACCTCGACCTCTCCCAACTATCAGATGCTTGCTTCGCTCGACGTCGGCAGGCGACAGGTGCAGTTCGAGGGATATCAGTTGGTGGAGAAAAGCATCGAGATGGCGATGGTCCTCCGGGCGAAGATTCAGGAAAACAAGCTTCTGAGCAAATACTTCGATGTGTTGACCGTCAGGGACTTCATTCCGAACAAGTACCGGCAAAGCGGTCTGGGCGAATACTATGATCCGGAAAAGGGATGGAACCGGATGGAGGACGCATGGGAAAATGATGAGTTCGTCCTGGACCCGACCAAGATCACACTGTTTACAGGACGGACCGGGGTCGACGGCGATACGTTCAAGAACAGATACCTGATGGATCAGTTCAACATCCAGATCAACAAGACGTCACGTAATACCGTGCTTCTTATGACCAATATCGGGACGACCAGAGGGAGTGTCGCGTATCTCACCAACGCGCTCCTGAAGATCGTCGAACAGCTGGACCGGGGATTTCGGGCTCTG
>JAOUDE010000294.1 GCA_029859455.1 Ignavibacteria bacterium
TGCCGTGAACCCGATCGGGGATGCTTCCACAGGGACAATCCGATTTGCCCTTCCGCTGAAATATTTCCCAGGGGGGATGACAAGCTGGAGCTTCTCAGTGATGGCGGGAGGACAGGATGATCACGGAGGTGCGGGGATCGGAGAGTTCCGGACTGTCGGCCGGACGGCGACCCGTTGGAGTGGTGGCGGCAGGGAGAATCCGGAATCATCCAACATCTACGATTTCCTCCGCGCTGTGAGGTAGGAACCTACCCCTTCACACTCCCCAGCGTCAATCCCGAGACGAGGTACCTGCTCAGCGCGAGAAACAGTGCGATCACAGGAACGGCGACCATAAGGGAAGCGGCGCCGTACAATCCCCACTCGGTGGTCATGTTGCTCTCAAACGATTTCAGTCCCAGCGGAAGCGTCCAGAGGTCACTGTCCTGCAGGATCTGCGCCGCCACAACATACTCCGCCCATGCTGTCATAAAGGAAAAGAGCGCCGTGATGACCAGGGCCGGGGCGGCAAGGGGAAGGATGATCCGGTAAAAGGCATGGAACTGATTGCAGCCGTCAATCCGCGCTGCCTCTTCGAGACTGTATGGGATCGTATCGTAGTATCCCTTCATGGTCCAGATTGTGAACGGAAGAGCGGTCGCCGAATAGATGATGATCACACCAATATATGTGTTGATCAGTCCGAGTTTGATGAGAAGGATATACAGGGGAAGCATCAGCATCGTCGCAGGAAACATCTGCGTGGTCAGGAGACTGAGTAACCCGGCTTTCTTTCCGGCAAAAGAGAATCGGGAAAACGCATATCCGGCTGTCGATGCAAGGGATACCCCGGTCACTGTCACCACCAGCGAGACCAGCAGACTGTTGATCATCCATCGCAGGAACGGCCGCTCCGTGAAGAGTTGAACATACGCACTCAGCGACGCATTCTCCGGAATAATCTCCAGACTTGTGGACAACAACCGGTCTGCGGGCCGGAGTGAGATGGTCACAACCTGAAGGATAGGGTAGACCGCGATCACGCAAAAGATGATCAGCACGAGATAGCTTGCCGTGAGGCGAATCGTTTTTGCTTTCATCGGGACTCTCCGCTCGTCCTCATGCGGCCGCCTCGGTTGCGCGGGTTCTCCGCATGAACAGGAGACTGAACACCAGAAGGATCACAAAGATTACCATCGAGAGCGCCGCTGCGTAACCGAACCGGTAAAGATTGAATGCTGCCTTGTAGACAAAAGAGACCAGAATGTGTGTGTTGTCCGATGGTTCCCCTGCATTGCTGACCAGCCACACTATATTCAGATTGTTGAACGTCCAGACCGTACCGAGTGTGATGGCAGGAATCATCACCGGCCGGATCATCGGTAGTGTAATATGGCGCAACTTGTGCCACCAGGAAGCACCGTCGATTTCGGCCGCTTCGTACAGCTCATGGGGAATACTCTGCAACGCTCCGAGCGCGATGATCATCATGAACGGAAACCCGAGCCAGACATTGGTGATGATGCACGCGATGAATGCCTCGGTCGGACTCTTCAGCCATTCAACAGCGGACAGTCCGAGGTACTGAGTGATCAGCAGATTGATCGACCCGTACTCGAAATTGAACATCCCCCGCCATGTCAGAGCGACGATATACTGGGGAACCGCCCACGGAAGGATCAGGAGAGTACGGAACAACCACCGCCCCCTGATCTCTTTCTGATTGAGAATCAGGGCCAGAAACACGCCGATCACCACATGGAAGAGAACGTTCACGACCGTCCACACGATTGTCTTGAAGAAGATCACATAGAAATCGGGCTGGCTTTCTTCAGTAAAGACCTTGACATACTGGAGCGGGCCGACGATCGACCAGTCCCGAATGTGACGCAGGCTCATGTTGGAGAAGGAGACGACGATGTTGTAGAGGAAGGGATACAGGACCACAGCGAACAGAATCAGGAAGGCAGGGCCGATCAGGAAGAAAATGAACAGACGATGGTAGGTACGGGCCGAGGTGGTGGCATTCATCTCGCTGGCCCCTCGTGGAGTGATTGTCGCTCTTCGCTATTCATTCATCTCCCGAATCTTCGTGAGCGCCAGCGCCTGCATGGCATCCGCGGCCTCCTGCGGCGTGAGACTCCCTCCCAGGACCGCCTGATACCCGGGACGCATCGCGTCCCAGATTGCACGTAACTCAGCGACAACCGGCATAGGCCGGCCCCGGCTGATCTGAATCGCGGAGTTTCTGAGAATCTCATCGTTTTGAACAAAGGAGGAAGAAACTGCCTCCACCCTTGTCGGCATCGTCTTCAGGGCACGGGCGGTTTCCAGCTGTCGCTCCGGCTCCATCAGGAACCGGAGGACATCGAGAACGAGTTCCAGCTTCGCCTCCGGCACATTGATATTCACCGAAAACCCTTTGGGTGAGACCATCGGTTCGCAGTACAATCCGGTTGCTGTCATCAACGGTAACGGGGCGACGCCTATGTCGATGCCCGCCTTCTGGTATCCCGCCCATGACCAGTCCCCGTTGATGATCATCGCACTCTTCCCGTCTTTGAAGAGAATATCCGCAATATTGTAATCAGCCTCGCCGGGAACGATCCGGTAACGGTCCCGCAGGTCCTGGATAAAACGGAGCGCTTCAACCATCGCCCCGGAGTCAAGCGTCGGTGCTCCGTCCTCATCCATCACCCACCCACCGAATCCCGTCAAAAACGGAATGAAGAAAAATGGTTCGGTATAATTCCAGGCCAGAGCGTAACGGTCCGTCTTCCCGTCCCCGTTGATGTCGACTGTCAGTTGCTCGCCAAGCTCAAGCAATTCGAGGTCGGTTGCCGGTGGAGTGGAGACCAGTTCCTTATTGTAGACGAGCGTGAGATGGTTCCCCAGTTTATCAGCGATCTGATACAAGCCGCCCTCGTGGTAGGTCAGCGCTTCCGGGATAAACAGATCAAGGTATTCCCGGCTGAAAAGGGTGTCCAGAGGCCTGATGATCTCCATGACCTTGAACGGGCCGATCATATCGGACGGACCATACACCAGGTCAGGTCCCTGCCCGGCGATTGACGCAATGATGAATCCGGACCGCAGTTCTTCCGTCTCCTTGTAGAGCTGTTCAACTCTGATCCCGGGATGCATGCTCATGTATTCACTCAGCTGCCGCTCCAGAATCACACGTTCATCGACCCTCATCTGATGCCAGATCACCACCCGGTTCGGGTCCTCATGCCTGGAACAAGCTGGTACCAGAAAGAATGCAAGCACCAGAATCTGTCGAAACGTTCGGTTCCTCATCAGAGTTTCAACACAAGTGATTCACCCGGTTTCAGCACTTTCCGCAGATGATTCGCCGAGATCCTGACCGGCTTGCCGGAGAGCAGGTCGGTTCCCGCCTTCCGCTCCGTATCGATACGGATCATGCATTGTTCCCTGTCGACACAGTTCGCATTGGAGACGACGACAATGCGGGGGCCCCCTTCCGGGCGTGATCTCTCGAATGCGAGGATGTGCTGATTGACATCTTCCAGAAGGTGAAATGTGGCCGGATCAGGGTCTGTAATCAGGTTGCTGAACTTCGCCCGGACAGTGCACACCTTCGCAAGGAAGCGGATGAGGTTCTTCCGCCGGGTCCAGTCATACGCATGCTCGGAGAAGAGCGGCAGACGTTCAGACGGAAGCATGCTGATCTGTTCCGCTGTGAAATCAAGCCCCGTGT
>JAOUDE010000295.1 GCA_029859455.1 Ignavibacteria bacterium
GCTCACGTGAGGTAGCGGCACCAAAGCCGCTCGACGCTCCCAGGACAAGCGCCCAGTCATTCTTATCAAACTTCTTGGGGGAACTCACAACCTACTCCTTCTATTCAACCGTTACGCTTTTCGCCAGGTTCCGGGGCTGGTCAACATCTGTTCCCCGGGCTACCGCCATATAGTATGACAGAAGCTGGAGCGGAATCACATTCAGGATCGGACCAAAAAATCCATAAGTCCTCGGAACCCGGATGACAAACTCCGCCAGACCCTCAATCTCATGATCATCTTCGTTGGCCACCGCGATGATGCGTCCCCGTCTCGCGCGCACCTCTTCAAGGTTGCTGATCACTTTCTCGTAGATCGCATCCTTCGGAACCACGAACACAACCGGCATGTTCTCATCGATCAGCGCGATCGGGCCATGCTTCATCTCCGCAGCCGGGTACCCCTCCGCATGGATGTAGGAAATCTCCTTGAGCTTGAGTGCTCCCTCAAGAGCAACAGGGAAATTCGCTCCTCTTCCAAGATAGAGGAAGTTCTTTGCGTTCTTGAATTCCTCCGCAATCGCCTTGATCATCTCGGTATTTTTCAGAAGCTGTCTCGCTTTTTCCGGAAGCGATTCAAGCTCCCGCGCCAGGGCAACCCCGTCTTCCTTGGTCATCCCCCGCTGCCTGGCCAGCATCAATGCGATCAGCGAGATCACCGTCAACTGAGAGGTAAAAGCCTTGGTCGATGCAACCCCGATCTCCGGTCCGGCGTGGACGTAAACGCCACCATCTGACTCCCGGGCAATCGTGCTTCCGACAACGTTGACAATCCCGAGCGCCGTCGCACCCTTTCGTTTCGCCTCACGCATCGCCGCGAGCGTGTCAGCGGTCTCCCCGCTCTGGCTGATGACAAAGAGTACATCATCAATATTGACCAGTGGATTCCGATACCTGAATTCCGATGCATACTCTACTTCCGTCGGAATCTTGGCAATCTGCTCGAAAATGTACTCGCCAACCAGGCCGGCGTGCCAGGACGTCCCGCACGCTGAGATAATGATCCTTCTCGCACTCAGCAATCTTCCCATCACATGCTGAAGTCCGCCGAGCATGACATCACCCTCGTCGACCAGCAGCCGCCCCCGCATCGCATCACGGATCGTCTCCGGCTGCTCGTTGATCTCCTTGAGCATGAAATGCTCGTAGCCCCCGCGCTCGATCTGCGAGATGTCAAATGTGATTTCCTCGATCACCTTCTCTGTCCGCACATCGTCGATCGTCATCGTCCTGAACCCCTCACGGGTAAGCTCGGCAACTTCACCGTCTTCCAGATACACGACCTGACGCGTGTGATCAACAATCGCCGCGGCATCCGACGCAACGAAGTTTTCCCCCTCGCCGACGCCAAGAATGATCGGACTTCCCTTCCGCGCGGCGATGATCCGGTCCGGATGCCTTTTCGACAGAACAACAATCCCGTAGGTGCCGTCCACCTCACTCAACGCCAGCCGCACCGCAGAGCAGAGATCTCCGACCTTTTCATACATCGCACCGATCAGGTGTGCCAGCACCTCTGTGTCAGTCGCCGTGGAAAACGTGTGGCCATCCTGCAGGAGCTTCGTCTTGATCGCCTGGTAATTCTCGATGATGCCGTTATGGATGACCGCAATTTCTTTACTGTTATCCCAGTGCGGGTGGGCATTGACATCGTTCGGCTCCCCATGCGTCGCCCATCGTGTGTGTCCCATGCCGAGGGTGGACTCGAGGGTCCCGTTCATCGAATCGAGGGAGCGGACCAGTTCCGCTACCTTCCCTGCCTTCTTATAGACACCGAGCTCGCCGTCTTTGACGAGCGCCAGACCCGCAGAGTCATAGCCGCGGTATTCGAGCCGCTGAAGGCCCTCCAGCAGGATCGGGACGCAGTTCTTCTCTCCTATGTAAGCGACTATTCCGCACATACTTCCGACCTTTTTCCGGTGAAACTTAAAGATACTGAGATTGAAACAGAGAAGCAACGGGGACTCGCCGCACCAGACACGGTGCGCGAGAGCACGAATGATGGATGATGAACGGTGACACGGAATTGCTCAGGCAGGACGGCCGGGGGCAGGACTGAATCCAGCGACAGCAACCATCCGGCCGGAGCGGGCGCGGTCTCTCCGGTAGGAGTGTAGATCAGTACCGTTGCAGACGGTGCAGAAGGAGCTTTGTTCGATCTGCCCTTCACTCACACCCCCGGCAAGAAGCTGCAGCCGGTTCGCCCGGTCAAGATGAACAAATGGTTTCCCGTCGCGCCGTTCGACAGCGCCATCGGGAAAGCGTGAAGCGACATCTCCTCCCACCTCGTAGCAACAGGCTCTGGCCGATGGTCCCAGGTAAGCTGCAATATCGGATCGGTTTGTCCTGAACTCAGCAGCCATGATATCCAGCGCTCTGCCCGTAATACCTCCTGCTGTCCCGCGCCACCCCGCATGGAGAACAGCGACCGTCCGCTTCTTCCGGTCGACGAGAACGACCGGCATGCAGTCAGCAACCGAAACGCAGAGATAGACGCCGCTCCGGTCCGAAACCAGGCCGTCACATTTTTCGACATGCCCGGGCGACCGGATCAGCCGGACCTCCGTGCTGTGGATCTGACCCGGGATGGCAAGATCAACTTCGCGAAGGCCAAGTTCGCCAAAAAAAAGAGCCCGGTTCCTGCGGACATTCTCTTCGGCATCACCCACATGGAAGGAGAGGTTCATCTCCATCGGGGGCGGACTCACTCCCCCGGTCTTGCTGCTCATCGCAAACAGAAATCCCGGAATCCCCGCCAGCAGTTCCGACCTGATCATGCGATATCCAGCGTAATCACGACGCTCGTACCCTGCCCCGGGAAACTTTCAATTCTGATCTCTCCCTTCAGATCGTCCAGCGTCTTTTTTACGATCGCAAGGCCGAGGCCCATCCCGTCTGTCTTCGTCGAAAAATTCGGTTGAAACAGCTTGTCCCGGTTTTCTTCCGGAATACCGGGCCCTTCATCGCGCACGACGAACTGCGCTCTGCTTCCCGCAAGACATGTCTCTATCCAGATCACACCTTCATTGTTCATCGCCTGAATACCGTTCCTGATCACATTGATGAACGCGCGCCCGAGCATTTCCTTGTCAGCCACAACGCTGATCGGATCAGGATGGAACGACGTTTCGATTCGCAGTCCCGGGGAACCCTCAAACAGGCGGACCGCCTCGGCCGCGATCTCATTCAGATCGCAACGTTCGAGGTTCGCCTTCGGCATCTGGGCAAAATGTGAGAATTCAGTCGCGATCCTGCTCAATGCATCGATCTGCCGTATCACGGTAGCCACGATCTCCTCGAGCACCATTCCGAAGTCTTTCACTCCGTCCCTGTATGTCTGCCGCAGATGCTGCAAGGAGAGCTTCATCGGTGTCAATGGATTCTTGATCTCATGGGCGACCTGCTTCGCCATCTCCTTCCAGGCAAGTTCCCGCTCGTACCGTATCAGTTCGTCTCTCTGGCGCCGCAGATCGCGCGTCATCGTCTCAAACGAACTCACCAGCTCTCCGATCTCTCCTTCCGATTTTCCTCCGCCGACGGTGACATCCAGATCTCCCCGCGAAACACGCTTGGTCGCCTCGGTCAACCTGTGGATCGGCGAAGCAATCCTGCTTGCCACCGTGGTAGAAACCACGACAACAAGAAGAAACACGAGCGCG
>JAOUDE010000296.1 GCA_029859455.1 Ignavibacteria bacterium
CAGCGGCGTCGATGTCCGCATCCTGATGTATCATTTCCTTCAACTGTTCATCGTAGTCGGAACTTCCTGAGATCGCCTTATCGAAAATGGAAGGGTTGGACGTAACGCCGAGGAGGCCTTCATCCACCATTCCTTTCAATTCACCGCTCAGGATGACGCCGCGGCTGATGTTGTCATACCAGATACTCTGGCCGAGCTCTGCAAGCTTCTGAAGCGTATTCATGGTTCACTCCTTTTCAAGTTTCCCGGTCATTCCTGCTTTTGTTCGATTTCAAGAATCTTGTTCAATCGTCGCTGGTGACGGTCCTCCCCGGTGAAGCGGGCGGCGATAAAACTTTGAGCGATCTCGACAGCCGGCGCAGAGCCGATCACCCTCGCACCGAGGCAGAGGACATTCATATCATCATGTTCAACACCCTGATGAGCCGAATAGATGTCATGCGCGACCCCGCCCCGGATCCCCCTGATCTTGTTGGCGGCGACACACGCGCCGATGCCGCTTCCGCAGACGAGGATTCCCCGTTCGGCCTGACCGGAGACAATCGCCTTTCCGAGCGCCCGGGCAAAATCCGGATAATCGGAAGGTGTTTCATCGTGTGCCCCAAGGTCCAGAAGCTGATGCCCCTCCTTCGAAAGCAGGTCCTTCAGGAGCTGCTTGAGGGGAAACCCTGCATGATCTCCGGCAATTGCAATTTTCATGAACAGATCCTGCGTGCTGTTGTCACAATCGTTTCGACCGTAATCCCGAATCGTTTGAAGAGCTCCCCGCCCGGTGCTGATGCACCGAACGATGACATCCCGATGAATACCCCTTCGGGGCCGAGGTAACGCTCCCAACCCTGAACGACCCCTGCTTCGATCCCAATCCGTTTCCGGACCCCTGG
This sequence comes from Ignavibacteria bacterium, assembly GCA_029859455.1. Lineage (GTDB taxonomy): Bacteria > Bacteroidota > Ignavibacteria > UBA10030 > UBA6906 > JAOUDE01. The sequence goes on from JAOUDE010000296.1 coordinate 885, forward strand.
GGGAAGAACGTTCGATCGGTATTCTTCCGGCTGGTTCTCGAACAACTCCCAGGACGGCATACTCACAACCCGTGCCTCCAGGCCTTCGCTGACAAGTTCCTCCGCTGCCGCGAGAGCCAGATGGACTTCCGACCCGCTTGCGATCAGAATCAGCCGGGGGTCCTTCCCTTCGCTGAGAACATAGCCACCCTTCAGGAGGTTCTCCGCACCTGGAAAAGCCCTCCGGTCGAGCACCGGGATCGCCTGGCGCGTGAGTGCAATCGCCGTCGGCCCTTTCCTGTTCTCAATCGCATACTTCCACGCGTACATTGTTTCTCCGGCGTCGGCAGGTCTGAGAACAACAAGGCCGGGGATCGCCCGAAGCGCCGCAAGGTGTTCCACTGCCTGATGCGTCGGCCCGTCCTCACCGAGTCCGATACTGTCATGCGTAAAAAGGAAAATCGACGGATAGCCTGAAAGTGCTGCCAGGCGGATCGATGGGCGCATATAATCGGAGAAGGTGAAGAAGGTTGCGCCATACGGAATCAGCAGACCGCTCAGAGCGATCCCGTTCATGATCGCCGCCATGCCATGCTCCCGGACTCCGTAGCGAATGTACCGGCCGCTCCGGTTCGTCCGGCTGAAATCCTCTGCTCCCTTGAATCTGGTGTTGTTGGAGGGGGTCAGGTCCGCGGAGCCTCCCAGAACGAGAGGCAGGTGCGGCATCAAGGCATCCAGAAATGCTCCCTGGGCCTGCCGGGTCGCAACGCCGGCGCCCGATTCGAAAAGCGACTTGTTCTCTTTCCAGAATGTCTCCCATGCTTCCGGCAACGTTCCTGACGCAACTCTCGAGAACTCGGCAGCCCTCTCAGGTTCCTCTTTCCTGTACGACTCGAGCAATTCCTTCCATCGCGCTTCTGCCGCAGCTCCCTGATCGGCAACCGAACGCATCGACTTCAGAACCTCCTCAGGAACATGAAACACCTTTGCAGGGTCCCACCCGAGGGCCTGCTTCGTGAGGGCGACTTCTTCCTCGCCGAGCGGAGAACCGTGGGCATCGTGTGAGTCCTGCTTGTGCGGACTCCCGTAGCCAATGTGCGTACGCAGGCGGATCAGCGTTGGACGATTTGTTTCAGCCGCCGCGGCGGAGAGCGCTTCATCAATTGCTCGCAAATCGTTGCCGTCACCGTCAACCGACCGGACAGCCCAGCCATACGATTCAAAGCGTGCCGCGACATCCTCCGTGAACGAAAGGTCTGTCGAACCGTCAATCGTAATGCGGTTGTCATCGTAGACAACGATCAGGTTGTTCAGGCCGAGGTGCCCCGCCAGCGAACATGCTTCCGAGGCTACCCCTTCCTGCAGACATCCGTCGCCGGCGAAGACATACACCTTGTAATCGATAATCCGGTGACCGGGCGTGTTGAAACGTGCGGCGAGATACTGTTCTGCAATCGCCATGCCGACTGCGTTGGAAAGGCCCTGACCGAGAGGACCTGTTGTCGCCTCGACACCGGGAGTATGCCCGTATTCCGGATGCCCGGGAGTCCTGCTCCCCCACTGCCTGAAGTTCTGTATCTCTTCGAGTGGAAGATCATACCCCGTCAGGTGCAGGAGGGAGTACAGCAGCATGCATCCATGCCCGTTCGAGAGCACGAAACGGTCTCGGTTCAGCCAGCGGGGATTCCGTGGATTATGGCGCATTTGCTTTGTCCAGAGCCGGTAGCCGACCGATGCCATCCCCATCGGCATTCCGGGGTGACCCGAGCGGGCCTTCTGGACTGCATCCATTGAGAGACAGCGGATGGTGTTGATACACAGTTCGTCAAGTTCGGTCTGACTTGGATGCCGGGTGATCCGGCCGGTGGATGTCGAAGGAGACGCAGTTCCGGTAACGGTCATGGATTCCTGGGGAGAAAATTCGGGGTTGGGTGAAGAGTCCGACTGTAAGATAGGGAAAAACAGTAAAGTTTCAACGCAATCATGGCAATCGTTGCCATCATTCAGCCGGTTCCACGATGGCTGACATCGATCCGGAACACCGGGGGATTCGCCAGTCTGCCCCATACGATTGAATCTGGTCCCTCTTCATCTCTGCGCGTTCCATGTAGGTGGTGGCGACAATCACCCTGCCGCTGACGTCGACCTCTCTTGCCATCCGGTACGCAACCTCGTGACTATGGTGGAACAACCCAGAGAGCATTTCGATCACATAATCATAGGAATGGTCGTCATCGTCCAGCAGCACCACATGGTATTGCGGGATAAGAAGAGTCCCGGTTTCTTCCTCCACGACGGCGGATGGCTCTTCGGCATACGGCGTTTCTGACATCGCCCTTGTTTTCATCCGAAACTTCTTTCTTCTTCTAATGTCACCTGACAAACCAAGAGGTTCCCATGAAAATCGTATCGGCAATCCTTTGTCTCATGGTCGCTGTTCCGGCGTGTTCGCGGGACGCAGAAAAGAAGCAGGTGGAACAGATGATGGACCAGATGGTCCACCACGAAATTAATCGTGCCGTGGATATGGTTGCGCCGACCCTTTCCCAGATGCAGGATGCCGGCTATACGTCCTGGACACCCGGCCTTGCGGTGGAGAAACTGGTCCCGCTGATGAATGCCGCACTTGCACCGGAACCGGGGGACGATTCCGGCCCGGGGATTCTGGATAAGATCAAATATGTCAGTGGAAAAGCGACGTCGCCCTATCAGATTGTGCTGATCCCGTCGGAGGGGAACGGAACAATCCGAATTGAAGGGTACGGTGCGGAACTGGATGAGCCGATCGTCACCCGATCGATCACTGTACCCGAATTCTGACCGGTC
>JAOUDE010000297.1 GCA_029859455.1 Ignavibacteria bacterium
TCCGAAACGGTGACACAGAGAATGATCCGACTGTGGCCGATATCGCCGGATCCTGGCCCCACGAAACACCGGCCGAATGGCACGTGTCATCATGGACAGGGGACTGGTACGAACTCCAGAAATGGGAGAGGAGGGGAGAGGGCTTCTACTACCACGCCCAGCAGCGCCGTTATGGGGGAGACCTGCAGGGGGTCATCGATGAACTCGGTTATCTGAAGGAACTGGGGATCAACGCCATTTACTTCAATCCTCTCTTTGAATCACCGTCGCTTCACAAGTACGACGCTACGATGTATCACCACATCGACAATAATTTTGGTCCTGACCCGGAAGGGGACCGGCGAATCTGGGCAAGAGAAAATCCGTCGGACCCCTCCACATGGAAATGGAGTTCCGCTGACAATCTTTTCCTCGCACTGATTGCCCGGGCTCATGAACTCGGAATGCGCGTGATCATCGACGGCGTCTTCAATCATGTCGGGATGACATTCTGGGCGTTCCGGGATGTCGTTGAACGGCAGAGCGAGTCACCCTATAAGGACTGGTTCATCATCAAGAGCTTTGATGATCCTGCCACTGCTGCGAACGAATTCGACTATGAGGGATGGTACGGAGTACGGGAGCTTCCTGAGATCCGCGAGGATGCGAACGGATTGGTTACTGGTCCCCGGGAACATGTGCACGAGATCGTCAAACGCTGGATGGATCCGAACGGAGACGGCGACCCATCCGACGGAATCGACGGATGGAGGCTTGATGTTGCGGAGATGGTCAGGAAAGAGTTCTGGCTCGATTTTCGAACGTGGGTGCGGGAAATCAATCCGGAAGCCTACCTGGTGGGTGAAGTATGGTGGGACGACTGGAACAACGAAAAAATGTTCAACGCGGAACCGTGGCTGCAGGGCGATGTGTTCGATGCCGTGATGAACTACCGGTGGGCCCGGGAGGTGAACCATTTCTTCAAGGACAGAGAGAGAAAAACAACAGCGTCGGAGTTCGATTCCCGGCTGAAGTCTCTCCGAAGCGATTACCGCTCGGACGTGAATTATGTGCTGATGAACCTGATGGACTCCCATGACACGGACCGTCTCGCGTCGCAGATCGTGAATGTCGACGCCTCGTACGACAAGGAGGTGGGTCTCCAGGGAAATCCCGATTACGATGTCCGGAAGCCGAACGGACAGGAGATCAGAATTCAGAAACTGATTGCCCTCTTCCAGATGACCTGTCCGGGCGCGCCGACGATCTTCTATGGAACCGAGGCAGGGATGTGGGGCGCCGACGATCCGGATGAGCGGAAACCGATGCTTTGGCCTGATATGGTGTATGACGTCGAGAAGAGCCATCCGTTCGGCAAGGTCCGGCCTGCAGATGAAAACAAGTTCAATGAGGACCTGTTCGCCCATTACAGCGCTTTGATCAATCTCCGACGCGGATACCCGGCCCTGAGCCTCGGTGACTTCCGCACGATACTGACCGATGACGAGCGAGACCTGTATGCATTCGTCAGAGCATATGGAGATCAACAGGTTCTTGTCGTGATCAATAATGACGACATTGCCACGCATTCGTTTTCCCTGCCGGCTGGTGATCCCGCGGCAGCGATGACATGGACACCCCTGTTTGTGACCCAGGGCGGACAGGTGGTTTCGGATGGAACGCGCTACATCCTGCCGCAGAAAACAGGTGCTGTTCTTCTTGGAGGGGGGCAGCGTTGAAACGAACGATCCTGATACCGGTCTCTGTTGCAATCTGCCTTGCCGCTTGCTGGAACGGCGACACCACCGTGGCACGGTTCAACGGAGGTCAGCTTGGTTCAGATCAGTTTGCCGTTCGATACCGTCAGTATCTTGAAAACACCGGTCAGCGCGACAATATTCTCCTCCGGCAGGAGATTCTGAACAACATGGTCAACGAAGAATTGATTCTCGCCGAGCTGGAGCGAAGCGGGTTTAGTGAACTTCCGGAGTCCCGGGAATTTCTCGAGCGGACAAAGACGCAGGCACTGCTCGATCGTTATGCGCGGTATTCCAGCATGGACACGATGCAGGTGACCGAAAGAGATTATCAGGCGGAGTTCCGTGCGTACAATACGAAAGCAACCGCAAGGTACCTGTATGCTTCCACTGAATCCGGCGCCTGGGCGCTGAAGCGCCGGCTGGATCAGGGGGCGACCTTCCCTGAACTTGCCCGCGAATGCTTCCGTGATCCGGGACTTGCAACCAATGGTGGGTTTCTGGGGACGTTCGGATACGGGGATCTCGAGCCTCAGCTCGAACAGTTGGCGTTCACTCTGCCGATCGGGGCCGTCTCTGATCCCTTTCCGATGAGGGTTGGCTACGGACTCCTCAAGGTTGAATCGCGCCAGCTGAACCCGCTCCTCAATGAGTCCGACTTCGCGCGTGTGAAACAGGAACTCCATCATACCATCATTCATCGCAAATCAGCCGTCTCACTTGCCTTCCTGTCAGAACAGATTATTCTCTCCCTCGATCCGGTGTTTCGCCCTGAAGCGGTTACGAAGCTGTTCAACTCGTGGGAGGGCATCGTTTCTCAGGCGACCGAATCACGGATGACAGCTATGACAGGTGAGCCGCTCGTCTCTTTTGAAGGAGGAGAATGGAGTATCGGTCAATTCATTCAAAAGGTGAGAATGACGTCGGACAGGCAACGCAGGCGGGTGCAGACGGAAAAGGATCTTCAGGATGTGACGATCGGGCTGCTGGTCCGTGATGAGTTGATACGACGCGCATCCGAAGCCGGACTTCAGGAAGATCCTGAAGTTCTGGAGCAGGTCCGCCTCAGCTATCTGAACCACCGGTTGACGAGCTGGAGGGCTGCCATCGGTGCACAGGCGGCCGACGCAATCGATGAAGAAACCCTGCGTCGTGAATTTCAGGCCAGACCGGAGCTCCATGTTCATCCGCCGGAGGTGAATGTGGCAGAGGTGCTGGTTCGTACCAGGGAAGAAGCGGACGCGATCGCGACCAGAGCGAGAAATGGAGCGGTTTTTTCTGACCTGGCACGATCGCACTCGATTCGTCTCTGGGCTGCGGAGCAGGGGGGAGAACTTGGTTTCGGAGGGATGGCAGAGTTCGGACCGCTCGGTGCGAGGTTCCTCGATGCCCCGGTCGGGGCGGTTATCGGTCCGGAATCTGTCGATCCGTATTTCGGAGTGTTCAAGATAATTGCGAAACGACCCGGTGAGCCGAGGAGTTTTGACGACGCGAGAGAAGAGGTCCGAAGTTCCCTCGTGGCAGGCAAAACTCAGGAAGCGATTGCCGGAGCGCTCCGGAGACTTCGGAGCGAGGCAGGTGTGTCTATTGACATGGATGCTCTTGCCAATGTCCAGATCGACCATCATGCCGGGGATCAGGAGTCATGAAGAACCATCTTCTCATACTGATGCTTCTTGTGTTCCCAACGGGGTTGCTTGCCGGAACGACGGGAAAACTCGCCGGTAGGGTTACCGATGAGGCAACCGGAGAGGCACTTGTCGGTGCGACTGTGATCATTGACGGGACGAGCCTTGGTGCAGCAGCCGACATCGAGGGATACTATGTGATTCTGAACATCCCCCCGGGTGACTATTCGGTGTCGTCGATGTCAGTCGGCTATATCAGGCGAACAGTCGAGAGCATACGCGTCCAGGTCGATCTGACAACAACGGTGAATTTCAAACT
>JAOUDE010000298.1 GCA_029859455.1 Ignavibacteria bacterium
AGCCTGGTGATGTCCCCGTATGCCACCCGGTATTCCAGGGTCGCGGCCTCACGGGGATAATAGACTCTTACTTCTACAGTGTCCTTGAGGGTTTCCTTGAGTGCGTTGAATTGAACGGATGAACCAACCGTCGTCCCGTCGAGAGTCTGTATGAACACGAAGGCCGGAATTGAGCCGTTAACGAGGAAATCAGAAGTCCTGTCAGCAGGTTCGCCGTGAACCGGAATGGATGTCAGGGAATAGGGGGACGAAGGGGGCTGGATAAACCAATTCTCGTCGGTTGGTGCGCGGCCGAACATAAACACTGTAAACAGGCTCAATCCGAGAAGGAGAGCTGCCGTTGCTCCAAAGAGCAGCCGGAACAGATGTGGGTTTCTGTCGAAATGACTCATGGGCGGACCGCAGTAGCCTATCAATACGTTTAGACTATCGCAAAGTTATCTCTTCCGGGTCAGCGTGTCAACCATCCTTGCTTCTCAGGCACTTCTTTCTTTCTTTTCAATGAGTTAGCGGTTTTTTCCCCTTCCGGAGTTTCATTGTTGGACGTTAAGACGGACGCTGCCGAACGCAACGAGTTGATCGCCCGCCGCCATGAAGAGCTATCCGAGCTGCGGAAAAGGGGGATCGATCCATTTCCCCATTCCTTCCCGCGAAACGCATTCTCCGACGAGATCAAAGACTCCTTCCAGGATGATGCAGACCCCCGCGATGTGGCAATCGCAGGCCGGATCATTTCACTCAGGAGGATGGGGAAAGCCTCATTTTGCCATATTCTCGACTCCAGGGGCAGGATTCAGGTATATCTCAGGAAAGATGAACTCGGGGATGAATACGATCTCTTCAAGCTTCTTGATATTGGTGATATCGTCGGTGTTCACGGGTTTGTCTTCCGGACGAAGATGGGTGAGGTCTCTGTTCATGCGAAGAAGGTTGACCTGCTGGCCAAGTCCCTCAGGCCGCCTCCGATCCCGAAGGAAAAGACAGATGAAAGTGGCAACAAGGTCGTCTTCGACCCTTTTTCCGACAAAGAACTCCGCTATCGTCAGCGCTACATTGACCTTGCCCTGAACTCGCCGGTCAAAGAAGTCTTTGTGAAGCGGACCCGCATAGTCTCCGGTATCAGACGCTTTCTTGATGAACAGGGATACCTGGAGGTGGAAACGCCGATCCTTCAACCTCAGTACGGCGGAGCGTTCGCGAGACCGTTCATCACGCACCACAACGCACTCGACATTGATCTCTACCTCCGGATTGCGGATGAGCTGTATCTGAAGCGGTTGATTGTCGGTGGCTTCGATGGGGTCTATGAGTTCTCGAAGGACTTTCGGAATGAAGGGATGGATCGGAAACACAACCCGGAATTCACGATGCTCGAAGTGTATGTCGCATATCGTGACTATTTCTGGATGATGGAAATGATGGAGACAATGGTCAGCCGGGTTGCTCTGGAAGTCAACGGATCTGCCAACGTTCGTGCAGGGAAACACACGATCGACCTGGCACCGCCGTGGCGAAGATTGACGATGCATGAAGCGATCAGGGAACACACCGGGATTGATCTGAAGGGAAAGTCCTTGTCGGAAATTTCGGTTCTTGCGAAGAAGAATGGTATTGAGTTCAGCCCGGCGGACGGGCCGGGAAAAATCATCGATGATCTGTTCAGTGAGAGGGTCGAACCCCAGCTTATTCAGCCAACGATCATCATGGACTATCCTGTTGAAATGTCACCTCTGGCGAAACGCCACAGGTCCGAACCAGGTCTGGTTGAACGGTTTGAGGTGATCGTGAACGGAGGAGAACTGTGCAATGCCTTCAGCGAACTCAACGATCCGATCGACCAGCGGGCCCGCTTCGAAGAGCAGATGAAGCTCCGGGCTGCAGGGGCCGCGGAGGTACAGCCGCTCGATGAGGATTTCCTTCGGGCGATGGAATACGGGATGCCCCCGACGGCCGGTCTCGGAGTCGGCATAGACCGGTTGACGATGCTTCTGACAGGCCAGGATTCAATCAGAGATGTTATTCTGTTTCCCCAAATGAAGCCGGAAGGGTAAGACGATTAGGTCCGGGGATCGATCTATGGTGCGGTGGGCTGCCGGTTTTTTTCTTATTCTTTTCGCTGCAACTGAACTGGTCGGCGGAACCAACGGGACGCTCGAGGGATATGTCACGGACGAGACGACCGGCGAGGTCCTGCCGGGTGTTAATGTCGTTCTTGTCGGGGCGCGTGCCGGTGCATCGACGGACGAAACAGGGTACTATGTCATTTTGAATGTTCGTGCGGGAAAGTATGATGTCCGCTACTCGCTGATCGGTTACACCTCCCAGGTGCTGCGCAACGTGATCATCAACCCGGATCTCCGTACACGCCTTTCTGTTGAACTCGAACCCTCCAATGTTGAATTCGATGAAATTACGGTCATCCAGGAAAAGCCTCTGATCCAGCGGGATGTGACCGGGACGACATTCATCGTGTCCGGGGAGGAGCTTCAGGCGCTGCCCATCAATGATGTTTCCGAAGTTATCGGACTTCAGGCCGGCGTGACTCTTGAGGGAAACGTCCGGGGGGGGAAATCGACCGAAGTTGTCTATCTGGTGGATGGTCTGCCGATTCAGGATGTCGTGTCGGGCGGGCAGGCTTCGACGCTTCCCAAGAGCTCCGTCGTTGGTGTCAGTATCTACACCGGGGGATTCGAAGCTGAATACGGAAACGCTCTTTCCGGAGTTGTGAACATTGTCACCAGAACCGGTTCGGACAGACATCATTTTCTCGTGAGGGCGGACAACGACAATGTATTCGGAGGGACGCAGAACAGCAAGACGACAGAAGTCGAAGTCTCCGCCTCCGGTCCGATCATCCCCGAGAAGATGTTCTACGTTCTCTCCGGCAACGGGTTTGCGACCGATACGCGCTGGTGGCAGGATTTCGATCAATTCTTTGACAGTCCGATCGACAGGACCGTCAGCGCATTCGGGAAGATCGATTATCATTTCACACCGATGCTCCGGCTGGGCGCGCAGGTTCTCTATTCTTCACGTGACTGGCAGCCCTATGAATTCAACTGGCGCTTCAATCTGGCAGGCCTTCCTGCCGAGAGCCGGGCATCGAACAGAATTGCATCGATCATTTCTCATACGATTTCAGAATCATTCTTCTATACAGCGAGTCTGAGCAGGTACTGGCTCGACTCGGAGATCGGAGAGGGGGCCCGCGAGGGTGTACTCGGGAGTGAACCGTATCAGTACGACTTCTTCCTCCGCTACATCATCGATGGCGAACGGGCGTGGTGGAACCGGACGACGCAGGAAAGCTACACTGCCCGCGTTGATGCGAACTTCAAGATCTCCCAGGAACACCTCTTGAAGTTCGGCGGTGAGGCAAACGTGTATGACCTGCACAGCGATCTGGTGAAACTCGAACCACAGAAAACATATTTTGGGAAGCCTCTCGTCAATGAACCCCAGCTCGATTTCAGCACGACGTACGCCTACCGTCCGCGGACCTTTGCCCTCTATGTGAGCGACAAGATCGATCTGCCTTCGGAAGGAATCCTGTTGAACATCGGATTGCGGTATGACCTGATGGATCCGAGGGCGAGCCGGCCGAACATCGAAGCGATCCCGACCACTGATTCCTCGTACCAGTTCGTTCCTCAGGAGACGGTCGAGGCCA
>JAOUDE010000299.1 GCA_029859455.1 Ignavibacteria bacterium
CGCAGTGAAAAAGTGACTCGGTTCCGGAACCGATTATTCCCCTGGAAGAACCCTCGGGATCGTGACAGAAAAAGTGACGTGATTGAGCACAGACAGAATGAGCGCTCCCTGTATAGTCGACAAAAACAGTCGCCGGCGAAAATGGTGTCGGATGGAGGATTTGCCGCGGGAGCCATGGTCCCTGTCTGCATGCTGGGCTTCCTGTTCTTCTGTGATCCCCTGTTGAACAGGTTCATCAAGCACTGGAGCTTCTGAGATCAGAGAGAGGAATGAATGAACGGCAGGGTCGGGTTCGAAAACGGGACTAGTGTGAAACAAAGGGAAACGCAGGCATCATTAAGGCGGATTGCCTTTGTCGGAAACTATTTACCCCGGCAATGCGGAATCGCCACATTTACAACCGACTTGTGCGAAGCGGTCGCGGCTACATTCGATGAAACAGCATGTATTGCCTTGCCGGTGAACGATATCAAGGCTGGGTACCCCTATCCAGCCCGTGTTCGATTTGAGATCGACGAAAAGGATATTCATTCCTATGGGCGTGCGGCCGATTTTCTCAATATCAACAATGTCGATCTGGTATGCGTGCAGTTTGAGTATGGGATATTCGGCGGCAAAGCCGGGGGTCATGTTCTGAAGCTCCTTCGAGATCTCCGAATGCCGATTGTAACAACTCTGCATACAATCCTGAATTCGCCGACGCCCGATCAAAAGCGTGTTCTGGAAGAGGTTGCCGCTCTTTCGGACAGGCTGATCGTCATGAGTGAACGCGGTTCCAGGTACTTGCAGGATATCTATCATGTGATGCCGGAAAAGATCGATCTCATCCCTCATGGCATTCCTGACGTGCCGTTCACTGATCCGAGTTCCAACAAGGGCCTGTTCGGAGTGGAGGGGAAGACTGTGTTGCTCACGTTCGGTTTGCTCTCTGCGAACAAGGGAATCGAAACGGTGATCTCCGCCCTGCCCGACGTGGTAGACCGCTATCCTGAGGTTGTCTACATCGTTGTCGGTACGACCCATCCACATGTCATTCAACATGAGGGAGAAACCTATCGACTCTCCCTCCAGTTGCTGGCCAAACAGAAGGGTGTTGAACGTCATGTCATTTTCTATAACCGCTTTGTCAGTCTCGAGGAACTTACAGAATTCATCGGTGCAGCAGATATCTATATTACGCCCTACCTGAACGAAACACAGATCACCTCCGGCACGCTGGCGTTCGCCGTGGGCGCAGGGAAGGCAGTCATCTCTACACCGTATTGGTACGCACAGGAAATGCTCGCAGATGGGCGGGGTGCGCTTGTTCCTTTCCGCGACTCAGAAGCCCTGGCCGGGAAGGTGAAAGAGTTATTGAAAAATGAACCCGAGCGACAGGCGATGCGCAAACGGGCGTACATGTTCGGACGATCGATGATCTGGTCCCAGGTCGCAAAACGGTACATGAAGAGCTTTGAACGCGCCCGGGCAGAGAGTCGTCACTATGTCCCGGAAGGATTCATTGGAAAGGCGCTCGATAAATATCCGGGCGAATTGCCCCCACTCAGGTTGTATCATTTGCGAACACTGACAGACGAAACAGGAATATTACAGCATGCTCTCTTCACAGTGCCCAATTATTCTCACGGCTATACGACGGATGACAATGCACGGGCTCTCCTGGTGACCGTCCTTCTGGACGAACTGGGGAATCATGAATGTGGAGGACTGTCGTCCAGGTACCTTGCCTTTCTTGCTTTCGCATTTAACGGCCCGAACAAACGGTTCCGCAATTTCATGGACTATCAGCGTCGTTGGCTCGAAGAAGTAGGTTCGGACGACAGCCAGGGGCGTGCGATGCTTGCCCTGGGGACTGTCCTCGGCCGCTCGACGACGCCGTCGTTCAACCGTATGGCGGGTTGGCTGTTTGAGCAGGCTCTTCCGTCGATTCTCGAAACCACCAGTCCCCGGGCGTGGGCATTCGCACTCGCCGGTATTTCTGAATATTCACGAAGGTACCCCGCTGATCCTATGGCGCTCCGGGTCAGTGAAGAATTGGGGAGTCGGCTGCTGCGGTCATATCAGTGCCATCGTGCGGAAGGGTGGTACTGGTTTGAAAAAAAGCTGACGTACTGCAACGCAGCCCTGCCGCACGCACTTCTCATTTGCGGTCGGTCATTGCCGAACAGTGACATGACTGATGCCGGCATGGAATCGTTACGCTGGCTGGTCGATTTGCAGGACGCGGGACATGGACACTTTGTTCCGATTGGGTCGAACGGGTTCTATCAGCACGGGAATGATCGTGCCCGCTTCGATCAACAGCCGGTTGAAGCGCAGGCGACGGTGTCCGCATGTCTTGAAGCATTCAGAATCACGGGGGATAAGTATTGGATCTCTGAAGCACGAACGGCTTTTGAATGGTTTCTGGGTCGGAACGATCTGAACATACCGGTCTATGATGCGACCACCGGTGGGTGCCGGGATGGTCTGCATCCCGACCGACCAAACGAAAACCAGGGAGCAGAATCCACTCTCGCATTTCTCCAGTCCCTGCTGGAATTGCGACTCGAAGAACAGACACACCTATCGACGGAGGCATTATCAACACGAAACAGCGGCACCCTGAACTCTTTCGCCGAAACAGACTGAATCCTATTCTGACGGCAGCTCAATGGCCCTATTCCATTAACAGTGTGTTCAATGCGGGAGCTGTGTTGCTTGCAGACGGAACAACATTGCTCCTGTGCCGGGTTGAGGACCGACGGGGACTCTCCCACTTGTGTGCCGCACGTTCCGCGAACGGAATCGATGGTTGGGTGATCGACCGGGAGCCGACGATGCTCCCTGATTCCGGGAATTTTCCGGAAGAGACTTGGGGTATTGAAGATCCCCGGATTACGTTTCTTCCGGAGTTGAAAAAATTTGCAGTTATCTATACGGCTTATTCCCACGGTGGGCCGGGTGTTTCCCTGGCACTGACGGAAGACTTCCGAACCTTCGAACGATTCGGTGTGATCATGCCGCCGGAAGACAAGGATGCCGCGCTCCTGCCATACCGAATCGACGGCAACTGGATTTTGATTCATCGCCCTGTCAGTACACTCCGGGCACACATGTGGCTTTCGTACTCGCCGGATCTGAAGAATTGGGGCCGGCACACCCTCATGATGGAGGCTCGCAAGGGAGCATGGTGGGATGCAAACAAGATCGGCCTTTCACCGCCACCAATTGAAACACCTCAGGGGTGGCTGGTGATCTACCACGGCGTAAAACAGTCATGCGGCGGTTGCATCTACAGATTGGGGTTGGCGTTGTTTGATCTGGACAATCCGGAGCGGTTGCTCAAGCGCTGCAATGAGTGGGTCTTTTCTCCGGAAGAATCGTACGAACAACACGGTGACGTTGGAAATGTCGTCTTTCCGTGCGGCTACACGATTGCTCCTGACCGGGACACCATCAACATCTATTATGGTGCGGCTGATACGAGTATCGCCCTGGCGACCAGCAACGTAAGCGAGATGCTTCGGTGGCTTGAAAAGGACAGCGAGTAAGATGACAATTTCGCTTCAGTGTCTGTCGAGGTGAGGGGGGGGCCTCGCCAGACAGTCGGAATTTCGCTACCGAAACAGGCCCCCGGTGTGTTGACAAAAATGGCCGATTATGAATGTCCTGGAGTTACTACTGAC
>JAOUDE010000300.1 GCA_029859455.1 Ignavibacteria bacterium
ACCGTGATCCTGACAAATTCAGCTGATCCTGTTTCCTGCAACTGGTTTTCGTACAGACGGTTCGCGGTCGGGGTTCCCGAATACGCCGTGGTCACGAAAAGATCTGAATCGCCATCGTTATCGTAGTCACCCCAGGCACCGCAAGCCGAAAAAGCACCATCGGTCACAACCGGTCCGGTCAGAATCCGGGTAAATGTCCCGTCTCCGTTGTTCTGATACATGAAATCATTCTGTGCCGAGGGCCACCCATTGGCAATGAAGACATCCTCATCGCCGTCATTGTCATAGTCATTCCAGCTGGCACTCCACGATGACGCAGCATCCGTAACGAGGTCCCCCTGGAGAATCTTTTCAAACGAGACCGATCCGTTTTCGACCAGCAGGTTTCTGTACAGCTGGTTGGCTTGATTCCTTTCGTTCGTGACGAACAGATCCAGATCCGAGTCATTGTCATAGTCGATCCATGTCGCCCCGCGCGAGTATGATGCATCCGTTACAATCTCACCGGTTGTAATGCGCGTAAACAAGCCATTTCCATTGTTCTGGTACAGAAAATTCTGACGTGACGGTATGGAGATCACTCCGGAATTGGTAACATACAGATCGAGATCACCATCGGAATCATAGTCCCCCCAGGAGCATGTCTCCGAATACCCCCCGTCCATTACCGGTACCTCGCCGAGTGCCTGCACAAATGTTCCGTCACCGTTGTTTCTGTACAAGAGATTATCATCACCATACCAGTTGACGACAAATGCATCCATATCGCCATCATTGTCAAGATCTCCCCATGAGCTCCCGTCCGATGGTTTTCCATCCTGGACGATCGGATCCCCGGTCACCTTTCGGAATGAGAATCCGCTGTCCGGGCCTTCATTAATGTACAGAACATTGTGCTGTCCTCCTTCCAGACCGTTCGAAACAAAGAGGTCAGGGTTTCCGTCGTTGTTGACATCAATCCAGTTGACACTCCGCGAAGCGCCTCTGTCGATTCCCGGTGGCTGGTTTGTGATGCGGGTGAACGTCTGCGCGAACCCCTGCGATCCGAACGGAAGGGTAAGAATCAGAATCGTGAACAGACCTCGTGTGAACAACTGCAGCATAATAGATCCCATTGGTTTTGAATTGAAACAAACTGTCATCCCGATCATACGGAATGGGGTGCTGTATGGGAAGGTAATTGCGGCAGGGTGCAGATCGTCGAGCCAGGAAGCAGGGATGTGCGACAGAATCCGGTCCTACCTGCCGTTGTTGAGGGCATCCAGCAGGCTATCACGATATGTTCGGCTCAGTCTCAGCTTCTCACCGGTGGACAAAAGAACTGCATATTCACCCGAAAACAGCGGCTGGAGTTCCCTGATCATTTCAAGCTGTACAATCGTTGACCGATGGATACGGGCGAACTGCTCCGGATCGAGCCGCTCTTCAAACTCGCCGATCTTTCCTCTGACAAGGTGTTTCTTTGTCCCTGCATGTAAACGGACATAATCCCCCTCGGCTTCGATCCAGCCCACCTCTTTCGCATGGACAAACGAAATCCGCCCGGATGACTTCACCATGATCCGGGAAAGATACCCGCCGCCACCTCTTACCAGGGTGAGCAAGTTGGCAAGTTTCGCCACCTCGTCCCCGGTCTTCCTTCCTGTCAGATAGGCCCTCGCCCTGGCAACCGCATCGGACAGATGGTCGGGGTCGACAGGCTTCAGGAGATAATCCACAGCCTGAACTCTGAAAGCCCGAACCGCATGCTCATCATAGGCGGTGACAAAAATGACTGCAGGCATATGCCCCGGTCCAACCTGCTCAATGACATCGAATCCATCCATCTCCGGCATCTGGATATCAAGGAATGCAAGATCCGGCTTCTCCGCCCTAATCGCTTCAACCGCACTGACTCCATCGGGGTATTCTCCGACAAGTTCGATACCATCGAGTCCTGAAAGCATCGTCCGCATTCCTCTTCGGGCGAGCGGCTCATCATCGACGATAATGGTCCTGATCACTTTCAAATCCTTCCTTTCGGCTGGTCCGCTTCCCGAAAGGGGATTTCAAGATTGGCTGCTGCCCCGCCACCCTCATTCGCCACCAGTTCGAAATGGAAATCGCTGCCATAGAGCTGTTCGAGTCGTTCATACGTGTTGGCCAGCCCAACGCCCTGGCGGACCTTCGTTCCCGCAGACAACCCGGCGCCATTGTCGATCACCGAGATCCTCAGCACGCCGTTCATCAGCACCGACGTAACCTCGATCCACCCTGGTCCACGTTGCTTATTGATCCCGTGCTTGATGGCATTCTCGACGAGAGGCTGCAGGATCATCGCGGGGACTCCAGCCCAGAGCGTATCAGGCGCGACGTTGAAGCGCACGCTCAGGCGATCGCCGAACCTCGTTTGCTCGATCGCAAGGTAGTGCTCCAGGAAACCGATTTCCTCCCGAAGCCTGATCTCGTTCACACCGGTATGATCGAGAGTTGTTCTGAGGAGGTCACCGAGCCGCGCGAGCGTCTTCTTCGCTCCCGGCGGGTCGGAATCGATCAGGACAGAAATGGCGTTCAGTGTGTTGAAGAGAAAGTGGGGCTGTATCTGCATTTTCAGCGCCTGTAGGCGGGCTTGAGCGAGCTGACTCTCGAGACGGACCGTGTGAACCTCAGAGGCGATCATCCCCTGGTAGTAATCACCTGAATACTTCAGAAGAAGAATGACCCAGTAAACAAGAATTCCGTAGTCCAGGTAGGCGATCATCCCCTGAAACTGTCGTTCCCACGAAAAGGATCCTTCCGCAATGAAACGGTACGTCTCCAGTGACAGCCCGTGAGAAGCCTTCTGGATGGCAGAGACGACGGCGCCAGCAACGAAATGGACGAGGAGGTGGCGAACCAGGGTTGCACGTTCAATCCGAAAACGTTCGGAGAGCGCGAGCACCAGCGGGGTCAGAGCGAACCAGAGGTATGAATAGGAAAACTCGCCGAAGACCAGGAGGGGAAGATCAATCTCCAGCCCTGCGCGGATCCTGTACATCAGAGAAATGCAGAGCATGAAGAGAGCGAACAGTGTCCATGCAACGAACACAACCCGGAGCCGCCAGGTGCCGGCCTTTTCCTGATGTCGTCGGGAGTTCATGTCACTAATGTATGAACTGCAATCCGGCTTTTCCAGAAAAGTGCGCCAGGACGCTGGTTTTCTACGCCACGGAACAGCCGGACACGCCGGATTGCGGGCATCCAGAGATGCTAGAGAAAAAGGCCATAGTAGATGACGTAGATCCACGAGAAGAACCCGTGAATGATCGCCCAGAGTATTGAGTGATTGAGAGACCACGAAATCGAGATTGCGAGAGCGGACCCGAACGTTATCCCGGAGCGAACAACTTCATTGCGCATCGTTTTTTCCTGTTCTTGTTGAAGTATGAGAGGAGTCGATCACCAACTGCCTGACGACCCTCCTCCCGAAAAACTGCCTCCTCCACCTGAGAAACTGCTTCCCCCGCTTGAAAAAGATCCCCCGGAGGAAGACCACCCGCCCCCTGAAGCACTCATCGTTGTCCATTTCTTCGCGATCTTCTTCCCCCTTCCTGTTTTCGCCAGCCATATTTTGATCAGGATAAAACCGACGAAATACAACACGAATGGTATCCAGCCAATGGTCGGTCCGAGAATC
>JAOUDE010000301.1 GCA_029859455.1 Ignavibacteria bacterium
TGCGAAAAGCATCGTCATCTCTTCCCGTCCGATCACCGAGAGATGGTTTCCATAGGTCGTGAGTCTTGTCAGATCGACCAGACAGGCAATCACTACTCCCGTTCCTATGAACTGCTCCCTGGTGAGTCCTGTGCGGACGAGAAATGCGCTTCGCAGTGCTCCCTGATGGCCCGAGAGTCCGCCGAAGAACCCGCTCAGCATTCCGCCGACAGGGAGGAGATTCTTCCGGAACGACAGATTTCTGAACCGGGGGAGGAGTTCGGCAAGGGCGAAAGCAATCATCATTGCCGCCATGACTACATTGAGGGGGGTGATCATATATGAACGACCCAGGATCGAATACACGACGAGCGATTCCCGGCCCGCAAGCCAGATCAGTGCAAACGCGCCGAGGAACGCAGACGGGATGGCGGTCAGTCCGAACGGAACCAGGACCTCCCGCACGACATGTCGGGCAAAGAGGCCAAGCTTCAGCAGATTGTTCAGAAAGTGCACAATCGCCGTCAGCGAAACGGCGACCTCCACGGGGAAGAACAGGGCCATTGCGGGGAGCAGGATTGTTCCGAGGCCGAAACCGGAGAAGAGGGTAAGTCCGGCCGCTGCGAATGCAATGAAGCCAACGATGATGTAATCCATCAGGTGGTTTCCGGGAACATGCAGGATCGGGAAGATGGCGTTTCTCACCGGTGTGATGCAAGCCGAACGAATGTAGGCGTAAACCGGCCAACAGTCAACATCCGGTTGTCCGGTGTCAAGCACCGTATTATAGATTCTCTCGCTCATTTTTCCTATCATGGTCGGCATGAGTGCCGACATGCACGACGAAGCGGCCGGTGCACTTGTTGAGATCTGCCACCGGCTTTCAGATCACGGTCTTGTGGTCGCCATGGATGGGAACGTCAGCGTCCGCCTTCCCGGCGGGAATATTCTGGTGACGCCGTCAGGTATCAACAAGGGGATGGTCACAAGGGATGACCTGGTGGAACTGCTCCCGGATGGCTCTCTGAGGGATCCTGCCACAGTGCCCACATCGGAGATCGGAATGCACCTCCGGGTCTATGCCATGAGGTCGGATGTGAACGCCGTCTGCCATGCGCACCCGCCATTTGCCACCGCTTTCGCCGTGGCGGGAATTCCTCTCGATCAGCCTGTTCTTCCGGAAATGGTGGTGCATCTTGGAGACGTTCCGCTTGCTCCGTTCGCCATTCCCTCTACCAAAGAAGTGGCGGATTCCATTCTTCCGTTTGTGGAAACCCGGGACGCGATCCTGCTTGCGAACCATGGGGTCCTCACATGCGGAGAAGATCTCTACGAGGCGTACTTCAACATGGAAAAGGTCGAGCACGCAGCAGCAGTTCTGTACCGGGCCGCGATGCTGGGAGGCCCGCGCACGCTGACAGCGGACCAGGTTGATCGGCTCCGGGCGGTTTCGAAGGCTGGCTACGGCCGCAGGTCGGGGGGATTGTAATGGCGCGACGGAAAAGAGTGGGTGTGGTCTTCGGCGGACGTTCCGGTGAACACGAGGTTTCTCTCGTCTCCGCCGCGTCGGTGATCGGTGCCCTTGACCGGTCCCGGTATACCGTGATCCCGATCGGGATTACGAAGGAGGGAGCCTGGACCTCCTCTCCGGATGTGCTGGATCTCCTCAGGCGGGGGCGGGTTCCCCGTTCCGCGCCGCATGCCATGGTCCTCCCGGATCCCCGGAAGTCCGCCGGACTCCGGCTCGATGTCGTATTTCCGCTTGTTCACGGGACACACGGGGAGGACGGGACTCTTCAGGGTCTTCTGGAACTGGCCGATATCCCGTACGTCGGGTCAGGTGTTGCCGGTTCGGCCCTGGGAATGGATAAAGTTCTTCAGAAAAGGCTCTTTGTGGAAGCCGGCCTTCCGATACCGAAGTATCGCTGGTACCACTCGTCACGGTGCCGGACGGACCGGTCATCCATCATCCGTGAGGTGGAAAAATCGTTACGTTATCCACTTTTCGTCAAACCGGCAAACACAGGATCGAGTGTCGGGATCTCAAAAGCGCATACCCGGGCAGAACTGCAGGATGCGATACGGATGGCTTGCCGCTATGACCGGAAGATTGTTGTGGAGCAGGGAGTGAACAATGCACGGGAGATCGAGGTCGCTGTCCTGGGCAACGACACACCGGAAACCTCGGTCGCGGGAGAAGTGATCCCTTCGAACGAGTTCTACGACTACAATGCAAAGTATGTCGACGGGGCGTCACGCGTCATCGTTCCTGCAGAACTCCATGCGACATTGAAAGCCGGTGTAAGAAAGATTGCATCCCGGGCGTTCACGGCGCTTGATTGCTGCGGGATGGCCCGGGTCGACTTTCTGTTGACTCCGGGAAAGAAGATCTATCTGAACGAGGTGAACACCATTCCCGGATTCACCTCGATCAGCATGTACCCCAAGCTCTGGGAAGCGAGCGGACTTCCGTATCCGCGATTGCTTGACCGGTTGATATCGCTTGCCATTTCCCGTCACAGGGAGAAACAGGTGACGAGCCATCGATACAAGCCGGGAAAGGAGTGGTACCGGTAGGAGCTGGCCGTCTTGTTCGGTTGCCGGTGCCCAGGCTGTGTTTGCTCTTGAAACCTCCGGTTCAATGTACTACATTGAGGCATGGAAGGCCGTTTTTACAGAAAGAAAGCGGGAGGGACACCGATCACCCGAAGACTGAATCGGAAGCGGTTCATCCTCGTCGGCCTCGTCGGCATTCCTGCCCTCCTGTACCTTGTGTTTGGCAGTCACGGAATACTCCAGCGCATTGAGCTGCAGGGACGGATTTCAGAACTGGAACACAAGATCGAGACGGTGAAAACGGACAACAGGCGTTTGAGCGCCGAGGCAAAAGCGCTCGAGTCCGATCCGAAGATGATTGAAAAGGTCGCTCGTGAAAAGTACGGGATGGCGCGGGAGGGTGAGACCGTGTATCGGATACGAAAACCGGAAGAACAGTCCGGCCGGTAATCATTCGCCGAGTTCAAGAGCAAATCACCCCCGCCGGAAACAAACCGACTCAGAGCATGGAACTCTTTGAGTCTGACCCCTCAGTCTCACCAACCAACCGGAAGCCCCTGGCGGAGCGCGTCCGGCCCACTACGCTGGACGATTTCGTCGGACAGGAGCATCTCCTGGGGGTGGGCGCCCCTCTCCGCACACTGATCGACCAGAACCGTGTTCCCACCATGATTCTCTGGGGCCCTCCCGGGACCGGCAAGACGACCCTCGCGCGGATCATCGCCGAACAGACAAAGGCCAGTTTCCATCAGCTCAATGCAGTTTCCTCCGGTGTGAAAGAGGTCCGCGGAATCATCGAGCATGCCTCAAAAATCCTTGCCCACACTTCGAAGCCAACGATTCTGTTCATCGACGAAATTCACCGATTCAACAAAGCACAGCAGGACGCTCTGCTTCACAGCGTCGAGGAAGGCATTCTTACGCTGATCGGAGCGACGACGGAAAACCCGTCGTTCGAAGTGATCGCGCCCCTGCTCTCGCGTTCCCGTCTGTATGTACTTCAGCCGCTTACCGGGAACGATCTGAAAACGATCATCGACCGGGCGATGGCGATTGACCCGGACCTGAAGAGCGGGAACATCGTGATCCGCAACTCCGCGAAGCTGATCGCGCTCGCG
>JAOUDE010000302.1 GCA_029859455.1 Ignavibacteria bacterium
AGGTTATCTGGCCTTCAGCGTCGCCATCATCAAGGCTTTCGCGGTCCCTGAGCTGTTTGTCTGGCTCAGCCTTCAGAGCCTCGTCGTCGTTGCCACTGCCGTCTGGTTCCGTTCGCGGTTCATCGTGGTGGCGAACTTCGGTATCTATCTTGCCGTTATTATCGGGTATCTGATCGTCGCATCCGAGGAGAGCGGAATCAGTATCGGTTTTGGCATCGTCGCTCTTGCGAGCGCCCGGATACTCAACTGGCAGAAAGACCGTCTGGAGCTCAAGACAGAGCTTATGCGTAATGCATACCTTTTCTCTGCTTTTGCGGTCTTCCCCTACGCGCTCTTCCACCTTGTACCCTCCGGCTTCGTCTCTCTTGCATGGACCGGCACGGCACTTCTGTACTACCTGATGAATATGGTCACGAGGAGTCAGAAATACCGTTGGATGGGACATATGACATTGATGCTCACCGCTCTGTACGTTGTAGTCATCGGGATTGTTCAGCTCACACCGACTCTGAGGGTGGTCTCATTTCTTGCGCTGGCGGCTGTTCTGCTGGCCGTATCGATGATTTTTACTCGGCGGTCGAAAAGGAGGATGTCGAAAGGGGAGATCGACGGGACCCGGCCAGGGACCGGATAACAGAAATCGGAGGTCATGCAGGGTTGACAATCCCCGCCAATATCACTAACGTAATAGTGCTGATCCTCTCCCCCGAACGGCCTGATTGTCCGGCCACAACTTTCACTTCTGTTCTTACCGGTTACCTTCCCGTTTCAGGAGCTTTGCCAGCCTCCATTGCGGCAACCCTGCCAGCACATCCACTGCTTCAACGGTCTTCTCTCCCATTGTAACAGCATCGGAACAATGGTGACCTCCTGCTCATGTGTTTACGAATGGACAGACGGAATTCTCTGAACGGGTCGTTGACTGGTCCAAACAACAGGACCCACAAACCACACAAAGGAGATTCCAATGAACCAACGAACTATTCTTACTGTTTTGCTGATGGCGGGCCTTTCTTTGTTGTTGTTTTCCGCTCTCCAGTCCCGGCCCACCTTTAACGGCACAACGCCCGGTTGTGCTGCCGCAGGATGCCATACTCTTCAGGAAGGAGCTGTCAGCGTCGTCGCACTCGGCGGCCTCGATGTTGAAGTAACTCTGTCAGGTGTTTCATCAGGCGGGAACGTTGCCGGCGAACTTGTGGATATGACTGGAACGGTGGTCGACGTCGTTGACAACTCCGGGACCAACCCCTTCATCCTTACCGCACCGGAGCCTGGAGAGTACACCGTCAATGCCGGCTATAAAGAACCTTCCCGGACATGGGATTCATCACTGGTCGTCATCGGCGGCGGAAGTGGTACCACTATGGCCTGCGACGACATCAGCCAGTACGGTGCCCGCTGTAACAGCTCCGGTGCTGTCCAGTCGATCGTGAAGGTCCTCAACGGTGATTTCGGCGGCGAGACACTCACGTGGCTGGTTGACGGCGAACCGATCGAGGTAACCGTCATTTCCGACGGCTCACGCTCTGTCGCGCGGATGGCCGTCCCGCATGCAGGAATCGGAGCCCATACGGTAGAACTGGTTGATCCGGCCGGCTGTTATGGCGAGGATATCGTTGTTTGCCAGGTCGATGCCGCTCCTGAACCGGAGATGGACGCTCTCTGGAATGAATATGATCAGATCGTTCAGGCAGTTGAACGTGCGAATGCCCACCCGATGGAGACGAGAATACTCGGTAACTATCCGAATCCGTTCAATCCGTCGACCACCATCCGCTACTCGCTTGGTGTCGACAGTCCGGTTTCGGTCAGGGTCTACAACATGCTCGGGCAGGAAGTCGCCACACTCGTCGACGGCTTCCAGAAAGCCGGCGAACAGTCGGTTGCATGGCATGGTGTCAACAACTTCGGGCAGGCTGTTGCCTCAGGTCTCTATTTCTACAGAATTCAGACCGGCAACACCGTCATGACCCAGAAGATGCTCTTCACCAAGTAACAACACGCCACAACGCACGAAGGCCGCTTCCGGTTTCACACCCGGAGGCGGCCTTCTGCTTTCTCCCTCTGACCCTATCTTTACAGAATAAGGGCCATTCTTGACGATCATCACAGTTCGCTCCGGTTTTCGTGATCTTCCCATTATTAGTTGGGCCTGTACTTGACAAACTCCTTTTTTTGTCATAAGCTCAAGTGTACATCCTTCGGCAGGCCGGATCACAAAGGGGTTGATTCGCACCTGCCTCCTTTCAGTAGCTATCCTGAAGTATTGTACCCAGGTCACCTTCTCGTTAGAGAGAGTTGCTGTTGTTCTTCCTATCAGTGTATCAGCCACGCCCCGGGCCAATCCCCCACTGCGTAGGTCTGATGAACCAAGTGTTCTGCATTCGAAACAGTTCCGGTTTCAGAATTCAGAACATCTGTTCCACAAATCCACCCACATAATCCATCAATGTTCAATGGAGGCATCATGAAACGATTTTCCATGATCTTCGCTGTACTCGCATCTTTCGCGATGGTTGCGGGAAGTGCTGCGGCAGCGACGTCAGGGAGTCAGGCGACCCCGCAACGAGCGGACGTCGCAATTCCCCAGGTCCCAACCGACGTTGTCGACTTTTTCGATGATTTCGATTCCTATACGGCCGGTACAGCACTGGTCGTCCAGAACGGGACCGACTGGGATACCTGGAGCAATGCTCCGGGTGGCTCAGAAGACCCGCTTGTGTCTGATCTGTATTCGAACTCCGGATCGAACTCAGTGGTCATCATCCAGAACAATGATGCGATCCGGCGTCATGGCGACCAGACTTCCGGTTTGTGGAAGGTATCATTTGATATCTATATCCCTTCCGGCAAGGCGGGGTATTTCAATACCATGTCCGATTTCGACGTAGCCTTTTACTGGGTCATGGAGGTTTATTTCAACGCTGACGGCACGGGAGATCTTCTGACCGGCGACCCGGACGTGAGCTTCAACTGGACAGCCGATACCTGGCAGACAGTCGAACTGATCGTTGATCTCGATGCTGACCTCGGAGAATTCATCTTCGACAACGTCAGCATTGGTACATTCTCGTGGACCATGGGTACAAGTGGCGGAACCGGTCCTCTTCAGCTCGCTGTGACTGATTTCTTTGGCGCCACCGCCAGCGACGAAATGTACGTCGACAATTACCTGGTTGAGGATGGCCTTACCTCGATCTCATGCGGCGATATCACTCAGTTCCTCGGACCACGATGCAACAGCTCAGGCGTTGTTCAGGCCCAGCTGCGGATGGTTGCGGGCGACTACACCGGCAAGACCATCACGTTCCTTGTTGACGGCAGCCCGGTGAATGCAATCATCCAGTCTGACGGAACACGCGCACGCGCTCTGCTCAACGTCCCGCATGCGGGCATTGGTCAGCACAGCGTCGAGCTCGTCGATCCTGCAGGTTGCGGCTACGGTGTGGGTCTGGTCAACTGCCAGGTCGATGCTCCACCCGATCCTGAGTGGGAACGCGCTCTTGCTGAGTACGAAGACATCCGTGCGACAGTCCACGGCACACAGCCCACATCGATGGGCGTTGCCACGGCACGTCAGTTCGTGATGCCTCCGATCGATACGGAAGTTCTGTACGATCAGACCGGTGCAGCAGTGCTCG
>JAOUDE010000303.1 GCA_029859455.1 Ignavibacteria bacterium
GATCCTGAATCTCCCGGTGCAGTTCGGTACGGATAGCGGCATCCAGCGGACATTCGTCATCACACGTGACGAGTTCCGCAGCGCTCCCGTTGTGAACGGTACGCCGTATTACTTCGCGGTGACTGCATACAACTACACCGCTGAGAACCAGCCGATCAAGACGCTGGAAAGTCCGCCGCTGATCATTACGGCGATACCGGGCCAGCCGAATCCCGGCACGCGGTATCCGTATGCGATCGGCGACACGCTGTCGACTGTCGTCAATGTCGTCGGAACAAACGATGCTGTCGTCAACCCGGTCATCTTCACGCCGACACGACAGTTTGGTGAAACCTTCGAAGTTCACTTCGATACATTGACCGGCGGGTCCGTTATCTGGAATCTTCTTCAGGCGGGGGTCCCTGATACGATCGTGAACGGCATGCCGGTCACCACCGATACGACGATCCGGCTCGTGAATAACGGATTCACCGTGTCTGTTTCTCCTTCGCCTCAGGGAGTCCGGTCAGTGACTGACGGCAATGGGGATGCAGTCTTCGGGCCGACCGGGATTCCCGAAGGTGCTGCATACAGGCTTCTCGGCAAGTCGACGGACATCAACGGTCTTGCCGGAGGCGGGACAAACACCGGACGGAACTATGAAATCCGGATGACCACAGACTCAAGCTATGTGGTCAGCATTGCGAACCCGACCTTCCTTTCGAAGGTTATCAAGGTTCCGTTCCGCGTCTTTGATCTCCAGCGGAGTTCCGAGGAAACACCGGTCGAGCGGATGGCTGTGGTCAGAGATCATGGCAGCACACCGGATACCTGGAATGTTTCGAACATTCCTCTTGTCCAGGGAGGCACGACCTTCACAGTGTTCGAACCGATGTACATCTCGACGATTCCGTACGTAGCGGATGACCCGAACACCCCGACGAGGGAGGATTCTGCGGCCGTTAAGGCAGCTCAGAACAATCTCATTGCGGTGGCAAATGCAACAACGAACGTTCGCAACGCTGTCGATTCGGTCTATTTTGCCGATCTTGACGACGACGGGGTAGCCGCTCCGGCGGGGACCTCTACCTTTGTGAGCAAGTTCCTTGAGATCAGGGCCGGAGACATCAAGGCGATCCAGCTGGAGAGCGTTACCACTGGTGATGTCACCATCGCCAGAGATGATGTCACGCTCGTGAATGTGTTCCCCAACCCGTACTACGGGCTGAACACGAGGGAAACAAGCAGTCAGGCAAGGTATGTGACATTCAACCATTTGCCTTCGAATGCAACCATACGGATCTTCAACCTTGCAGGTGTTCTTGTGCGCACTCTGAATAAGGATGCAACGACAACGAACCCGACCTCGCCACAGCATTTCCAGTGGAATCTCCAGAACCAGAACGGACTCCCGGTGGCAAGTGGCATTTATCTGATCCACATCGAAATGAAGGATACCGATGGTGTGGATCTCGGGTCCAAGATCCTGAAGCTGGCGATCATACAGGAACAGCAGTTCCTGCCAAATTACTAGACCATGAGTTCAGCGGAACTTAAAAATGCAAGGAGAAATCCGATGAAACGAGTGTTTGATCCACGCTATTTGATGCTCACGCTGGGTCTGGTCATCGCCATGACAGGCCCCGCGCACGCCGGGCGCGGAGACAAGGCTGGGACGTCGGCTGCGCCGGAGCTTCTCATCCCGATCGGGGCGAGAGACTTCGCCGTTGGCGGCTCCACGCTTGCCTCCACAAGCGGTATCGAAGCTATTTACTGGAACCCTGCGGGTCTGGCCCGCATGAATTCCTCGAGTGAAGCGATGTTCTCGCATATGAACTACATCGCAGACATCGGCGTCGAGTATATCGCCGTCGCATCCACCTTCGAGGGGTTCGGATCGATCGGATTCGATATCAAATCCCTTTCGATGGGGGAAATTGCCGTCACGACCGAGGACAACCCGGATGGGACCGGAGAGCGTTTTTCTCCGACCTATCTCGTTCTCGGGCTGACGTATTCCCGTCTTCTGACCGACCGTATCTCGGTCGGCCTGACAGCGTCGATGATCTCAGAACGCATTGATCGTGTGAGCGCGACTGGCATTGCATTCAATGTTGGACTGCAGTACAGCAATTTCGCGAACGTGAGCGGGCTGGGGATCGGGGTGGCTGTGAAGAATATCGGACCCTCGATGACCTTCGATGGTTCGGGGTTGATCAGGCAGGGAACGACGACCAATACTTCACGTCCTGCAACGCCCGTGAAGCTCCAGGCACAGTCCGATGAACTGCCGTCAACCATCGAACTGGGCCTCGCGTATACCTACAGGCCTCAGGACAATCATGCCCTGAATTTCACAGGGCTGTTTGTGAACAACAACTTCTCGGATGACGAATACAAGCTCGGGCTTGAATACGGGTTCGACAATACATTCTTCCTCCGTGGTGGATACAACTTCTCGCAGGAGACTCAGGCCGATTCCTATATCTATGGCCTGACCGCCGGCGCCGGTCTGAACTATAACTTCAGCGGCATGAATGTGACATTCGACTACGCATTCAGGGATGTTGAATTGTTCCAGAGCAACCATGTGTTTGCCATTAAACTTGGATTTTAGTTAAGAGAAATCTGTGCGGAACAACCCTTATTCATTTCATTCTATTCTGGTGCTTCCCCTGATCAAGGAGGTGAATCGCCTAGGCGGGAATGCCGGTTCAATGGTGTGTATGTACAATTCCACCTTCCATCAATTCCATTAACTCAGGAGGTATCTTAATGTTTAGCAAAATCGTTACGATTCTTGCCGCCGTTGCGCTGATCGCAAGCGTGGCAGTCGCAGGAGGCTACAAGGCGCCGAAGAAGGTCATGGGCGACGAGCCAATTCCGCCGCTGGGCGATGGCGTTCCTGGAACCGTGTCAGCTATCGGGCCTGGTGACTCCATCGGCTTTTCGTTCTATGACTACGGAACGAACGGTGGTGCAGTTCGCAACCTGATCAACTTCGGTGACGGCGAAATGTCATTCGCAAGAATGGCAGCTGTTGATTCCGCGACTGATACCCGCGGTAGCTATTTCAAATATTATGATGGCTCATCCTGGTCCACAGACTGGACGAGGGTTGAGGTCCTTCGTCGTGGCTGGAGCTCCATCGACCAGATTGAAGACGCCGGTGGCGTTGAAGTGGTCAGTGGGCACGTTTGGGAGATGAATGTCGACGCAGCTCGTGGAGCCAATGTCTGGTCGTCCACTGTTCTCGCATGCGTTGAGAACACATGGCCGAGACTCGCAATCGGCAGCGGCTTCACCATCCATGCAATCGGTACCGCCGGTCCTGCCCTGATCGGGTACCACAATTCACTTGATGCAGGTGCCACATGGAGCTGCGACATGTACAACGTCACAGCCCCGGGCGCAGTTGCCGATGCCGATGCATACGATATTACGGCTGATGGCATGAATGTGGCCTATGTTGTTGCAGGTGCGGGTGGCGATGTGGTGCTCCTGGAGTCAGCGGACGCCGGTGCCACATGGACCGAAACCGTGATCTATGACATCGACGAAACAGGCGCCACCGAGGGTGATGAGCCAGCGGACGGTTCCTGCTCGGTCCTCTATGATTCAAACGGCAACGTGCACGTTGCTTGGGGCTGCT
>JAOUDE010000304.1 GCA_029859455.1 Ignavibacteria bacterium
CTGGCCGTGCGCCTTCCGCTCGGGGAAGAGGCGTTCACCGAATGGGGCTGGAGAATCCCCTTCATTCTTTCGGTCCTTCTGGTGGCGATGTCCTACTGGATCAGGATGCGCCTGAAGGAGTCACCCCTGTTTGCAAAGCTCAAAGCGTCGGGTAAGACCTCTACGGCCCCGATCAAAGACAGCATGGGGAACCGGAAGAACTGGAAGCTGATGATCCTGGCTCTTCTGGGCGCAACGTCGGGGCAGGCGGTGGTCTGGTACACCGGCCAGTTCTACGCGCTCTTCTTTCTGCAAACGGTGCTGAAGATAGATTTCGTCCAGGCGAATATCATCGTCGCGGTTGCCCTACTGCTTGGAACCCCCCTGTTCATCGTTTTCGGGGCTCTCTCAGACCGGATCGGCCGCAAGAAGGTGATGATGACCGGTTGCCTGATCGCCGCCATCAGTTACTTCCCGATCTACCAGGGGATGAGTTACTTTGCATCAGACCCGCAGAACCCGAATGTGGTGGCACTGGTCATCCTTGTGTTCATTCAGGTGGTGTTCGTGACGATGGTGTACGGACCAATCGCGGCGTTTCTGGTCGAGCTCTTCCCGGCGAGCATCCGCTACACGTCGATGTCACTCCCGTACCATCTCGGCAACGGCTGGTTCGGCGGCTTCACCCCGTTGATCGCGTCATCGCTCGTCGCTATGACCGGTTACATCTATGCCGGCCTGGCGTTTCCGATCGCCGTCGCCTTGATGACGTTTATCATCGGATCATTGTATCTGAAAGAGACGCACAAGGTGAGGATCTGGGATGAGGTGGAGGGGGGTGGAGGAGGCCGGGTAACGAACAAGATTGATTGTGCGGAATTGTCAGAATCTGAATGTGAGATAAATCCATGAATCGACGGGACCGCTGCCGTCCTCCGCAGGGACGAATTCTGAGTCAAAGACTGATTCGGTTACAGATTCATTGAAAATCTCTGATGGAGTCTGCTCAATGGAAAGGCCCTTCGCGATCCCATCGCTCCCAACCCAGACCATATCGGGTCGGTTCCTCATAATCGCGGAATGTCTTGTTGTCTCGAAGGATACGTGCTGTATCCCGCAGGGAAACCGCCAATACCGTATCCCGACTTGCAACGTCGAACATCCCTACGTCGAGATCGAGACCCTTGAACACTCCATAGTTCCGCAGTCGAAAGGTGGCCATTCTCGGATCGGACTTCCAGGCAAGGACCACTCCGGTCCATACGGGCCTTGCCACCAGAATCACATCTGGTGACTGCGAAAGGCCGACGGAGGCAAGGAAATCCATTACATCTCCATGGTCGGATGCGTCTACCTGAACTCCCTGTTCCGCAGCGATTCTGTTCATGTCAATCACACGATAACCACGCGAAAGAAGATCGAGGGCGAACACATTGGAGAGCAGCTGATCGTCGTCGGGGGACTTTGACGGCATGACATACAAGCCGACAGCCCTTAGCTTCCGTGCATCATAACTCGTATTCATTCCGCTGTTGGGAAATGAAGGAGCACATCCGAGCTGGACGATGACGGCTATTGCAACACCGGTGTGACAAAGACCGCACCATCGGGAAGGCCGTGCCTCCGAAGGAGAGGACCGTTGAAGGCGTTCAGCCGCCGTCGGCGACAGGATTATGTAATCGTTACCGGTCATGAAAGAAAGACACGCGGCTCAACCCGGGTCTCGTGGAAACAACCCGGAGAGCAGAAAGCCGTCCCAGAATGGCGGGGGGGATTCCTTTCCAGTCCGGCTTCCTGTCCCCGTGTGTGAAGAAATGCTCCTTAGCTGCCGACTGCCTACCCATTGAGAAACCTCATAGCGGCAGGGGCCTTTGCAAAAAATAGTTCTGTAGAATATTGGGATCACTTATTCCTCGTGCGGGTGCCACTCGATCTTCCCCAATACGAGAAACGCGAATCCAACTTTGCTTTTTCCCAAGCGCATCGCGGCTTCAAGGAAAAACCAGGAGGCAACCAGGGCGGCAAGTGCCAGCATGATAAACATAGTCAGTCACTTGGTGTTGCTTTCGGAATGCCGATCGCGATGCAAGTTTAATGCCAAGCGGTTGAGGTCCTATACTACCCAATGTGTCAGGGTTTACAGCTCCTTTCTCATTCCTCCGCCGGGTTTCGTTATTAACTTTCATAACTGCTTGTGCAATTGTATAAGTTGTTTTCCTCATGTTCGACCGATCATTACGGATCGTCCCTATCAGGTCGAACGGACAGAACAGCGAAATCAGGTCCATTCGGTTTGTCCGGAATCGTCATCCATTTCCTTGCTATTCTAATTCGGCTTGTTCAGGCAACCCCAACAGCCCGGGAATCTACTTCAGCAAGATCAACTTTCGCACCTCTACGAGGTCCCCGGCCTGTATCCTGCAGAGATAGATCCCGCTGGGAACACCGTCTGCATCCCAACGCACTGAGCCGAAGGTTCTTCACCGAAGGGGAAGGAACCTACCGGATCGGGCTCCGTGAAGAAAAACCTGAACCGGCATTCGAGGATGTTCATTATTTCAGGTTGTCCGCGTCGCACGGAGCGACCTTCCCTTGCTTCTCTCTCGTCATTCCGCTAGATTCCGTTCGTTCTTTCCCCCAGTCGAACCAGCGGACTCAACGTGGACAAACACCTAAGCTTTTCCCGTCTTCTCATCTTCCTCTTTCTTACTTCCCTCTTCCTGATCTCCTCATGCGGCCCCTCTCATGAAGAACGGACCGCTGAAATTGATCAGCTCAGGACACAAGCTGAGACCCTTATCACGATCCAGTCGGAAATGGGGTGGGACAACTGGGTGTTTGGGAAGCAATCCAACCAGGACTCACTCTATAAAGAGCACGGGGGGTTATTTACGGTCGACAACATCACGTTGCTCAGAAAGACTGAGGAGGAGGAACCGGATCCCATCCAGCGAAAACGGCTTCATTATTTCCGCCGGTATCTGACAACGGAATACATCGCCAAGTCGATTGCACCCTTGACCGACAGTGTGAGCAACCTCGAGGCCAGCCTGACTGTAACGATCGATGGAAGGGAGGTTCCGTACCGGCAGGTCAACGGCATGATAGCCGTTGAAACCGACCAGGATGCACGTGCCGACATGTACCGCGCGCTGGATCCGGCCCTGGACTCTTTGAACACAATTCTGACGAGAGTCGAGGCGATGTACCAGGCCCTATCAGCCGCTCTCGGATACTCGTCCTATAATGCCATGATCCATGATCTCAAGGGGATCGATCCGGAGCAGTTCAGGGTCACATGTGAGGAAGTGCTCGAAAAAACGGAGAAGAGTTATCTGGACCTTCTCAAAGTGCAGCTGGCTGCGTTTCCCGGGCTGTCAATGGAGGATTTCTACCGATATGACACCGGACCTCTCTTCCGGAGCGCGCGGTTCAGTCCGTTTTTCCCGGCGGATGCGATGCTTCCGACTGCCGGCAAGACCCTCGCAGGGATGGGGATCGACCTCGATGCCCTACCGAACCTTCATATCGATGCCGAACCGCGGGAACAGAAGAACCCCCGGGCGGTTTGTTTCCCGGTCAGTGTTCCAACGGACGTGCGCCTCAGC
>JAOUDE010000305.1 GCA_029859455.1 Ignavibacteria bacterium
GGTTCCTGTACATGTGGGGACGCATGGGGATTACCAACAAGCTACGACAGCGGGCAGGGAGAAGCAAGGCAAGGAGCAAACCAGTTCAATTTGAACAATTTATCATTGCACCATTGGCTCATTGGCTCATTGGCGGTGTTGCCATGAAAAAGCAAAGCCCCGGCTCGCGCCGGGGCTCCGTCGGGTCCCCCCCACCCCGCACTGACCGGACCTCTGCACAAGGCATCCACTGCGTCCGGCCGGACGTGGTACGAGAGATTCTCCCCCGATTCTATTTCACAAGCAGCATTCTCTTCGTCTCCCTGAATGATCCGGCCTGGAGCGTATATAGATACACGCCATTGGCGAGGTCGGATCCTGAAAAACGGACCGAATGGTTCCCTGCCTTCATTTCGCCATCGACCAGTCGTGCCACCTCCCTGCCGAGAAGATCGACAACGGTGAGTGTCGTGTGGACATCTTCCGTGAGGCTGAAAGCGATATTGGTTGACGGATTGAACGGATTCGGATAGTTCTGTTCCAGCCGGAATGATCCGGGAAGATCGGAACCTTTCAGACTCTGCCCGCCAACCTCAATCTGTGCGGCGCCATCTCCTCCCTGCCCTGCTGTCCGGCCCGCGCCGGGCTGGAGAGCAGTCACGAGGACGTCATCGATGTACGCGCCCTCCGTCCGGCGTGACCCGTTCGAAACGAACATCCAGCGGAAATAGAGTGTCTGACCGGCATCAGCCGGAATCGGCATGATGTATTCGGTCCATTCGCGGACGTTGCGCCCGAACCATCGGTCAAGTTCAACCCACTGTGATCCCGAGAGATACTCAAACGAAAAGTAGTCACTCGAATTGATTGTCCGGTACCATGCCCAGAAGCGGACCGTCACGTTCTCGAGTCCGCTGATGTCAATTCCGTTGTTGAGTTGGAAGTATGCGTTCATGTTGTGGTCATACATCTGTCCGGACAGATCACCGATATCCGCGCAGAAGAGGCTGCTTGAACCGCTGTGCACCCGCGCGCCTGAGGCGCTGCTCTGATCATCCCAGTAGTCGTTTCCGGATGAACCGTTGAAATCTCCATGAATCCAGTCGGATCCCGGGATATTACCGGAGTCGAAGTTCTCGGTCATCAGTGTGACAGTTGTTCCGCCACCTCCTCCGCCGCCGCCACCTGTTCCGTCGTCACCTCCAACTTCCTCCGAATAGCCGTGAAGCCACTCTTCCAGGTTCGTATACCCGTCCCCGTCATCATCGCCGTTCGGGTTGGACGGTGTAACCAGGACTCTGTTGTTCTGGGCAAGCACAGGCCATCCACCGACATCATTCTGGCTGTCGATCAACCGGCCGGTGCCGTTCACTACATCACTGATGATACGGTTGTCCACTGCGTCCCGGTCGAGCGGTCGGGAACCGGCATTGGCAAGCACATCACTCTGCGTTTGACTCGCTGTCATCGCTGTCAGCCCGGCAGGCCACACCGGAGGTTCATTCACAATCGGATTGAACCCACGTGCCCAGTTGTTGTAGGTGTTGCTGAACCCGGGGGCCAGATTGTCCGACATAAAAACTTCAGAGCCAGCGAGCAAAAGGCGGGATAACGTGATCGGCGGGATAGGATCAGTATCAGCTCCGGAGAGATAAACATTCCCGACAATACTGCTCTTGTTGATCGCTCCTTCGCTGAGGATCGTGACACCGTATTCTCCCCAGTTGTAGGTCAGATTGTTCACGTTAACCAGCGATCTCGACTGCGACATCGGGTTGCGCTGGTTATTGTGGGCCATCAGGTTGCCAAGGAATGAGATGTTGTCGTGCCTGCCGCCCGAGTCTCCTCCGACCAGCAGACCCATCGAGTGACGCCCCTTCGGATGAATCGAGTTCAACAGTCCCTCGCTGATGATGCAGTAGCGGACTGTGATGTCATGGCTGGTATACTGGCTGTTCGGACTGTAGATCGACACATTCTCGTCAATCCCCCAGCTGAAAGAGCAGTGGTCAATAATGATGTTGTAGCAGCTCTGTTCGTTGGAGAGGATCTCGAGACCGTCACGTTCAACCGCATTGACGCCTGCCCCGTCACCGACACGAACGCGCAGGTGTTGAAGAAGAACATCATGCGTCAGAATACGGATTCCAGCTCCCCGGATTGTAATACCGGGAGACGGAGCTGTCTGCCCTGCGACTGTCACATAGGGACTTGTGATCCGAAGCCAGTCCGTGAGAATAATTGTTCCGGAGACCTCAAAGATAATCACGCGCGGACCATTCTGCCCAAGTGCGTTGTCAAGCGATCCGGGTCCGGAACTGTTAAGGTTGGTGACACGAACAATCGCGCCCCCCCGACCTGCAGGCGTATTAATACCCCAGCCTGTAGCACCCGGGATGACAGGAACTTGAGAGAACAACAAGGTGGGAAAAAGAAACGCGGCGAGAAGAATCGACGGGAGTCGATTTCCGGGAAAATACGACATACACACCCCCATTGTTCAATAGTGCCACGACAGCCTTGCTGCTTCAGTGGATTGGAGGAATAAGAAGAGTAAGTAATTCGTGACAAAGGAAACAAGCGAACAAGGGAAATTAAGTAAATCGCGCGCACCTTGTCAAGAGAAAAATGTAGAAAATGGAGAAAAAATTCTGGTGAGTTTGGTTCGTTCGGCCTGTACGGCTGGTTTGGTCTGTGGGCTGTTCGGGTGACAGGGCCAAACTCAGAGGGTGGGATTCCGTCGTCTCGAACACTTTTGTTCTCTGGTTGATTTTGAATCCAACTATTCAGACACTGATCATGTTGTTCTTATTCACAAGGTGAAAGGAGATGTCAAATGCTCAAAGAGAAGTACAAAGACCTGATCGCCTACGGTCAGAAGTTGCGCATGAATAGCCTTGAGGCAACAGAGGCGGAAGGGAAACTGAAGATACGGGGAACCGCTGCCTACCAGATGGAGAAAGACATGTTCTGGGACAAGCTCAAGAGCTACTCCACCTGGAAGGATGAAGTTGGTGCTGACATCAAGGTTGAACACACCGATCTCTATGGATACTACACCGTAAAACCGGGGGACTCTCTCTCCAAGATCGCAAAGTGGCATCTGGGAGATCCGATGGCATATCCGAAGATCTTTGAGGCGAACAAAGACCAGCTCACCAATCCGGATCTGATCAAGGTCGGCCAGACGCTGAAGCTTCCAAACAGGTAAGGAGCCCTCTGAAACAGAAAAGCCCCGCATGGCGGGGCTTTCTTCTTTTTGTCAGGGCCTGTCAGTCAAGGAGGACGAACGTCACCTTCATATTCACACGGTATTCTGTGATCTTGCCGTTTTGAACAACGACTTTCTGATCCTGAATCCAGGCTCCTTTGACGTTTTTGAGGGTCTTGTTCGCCCTCTCGATCCCTGTCTGGACCGCATCATCGAAACTCTTGGATGATGATGAATAGATTTCAGTCACACGTGCTACAGGCATAGAAACCATCCTCTCTGTTGAGCTATTTCTTTTTTGTTTTACGTCGTGTCTTGGTCGCCTTCTCGCTCTTGCTCTTTTTTCTCATGTCAGCGGAATGAGCCCGCTTG
>JAOUDE010000307.1 GCA_029859455.1 Ignavibacteria bacterium
CGACACCAGAACATCCTGATTCCCGTCTCCGTCGAGGTCACCGATGTTGACGGTGTGGGGACTCGCGCCTGTGGACAGCGAGGTAAGCGAAGTAAACACAAGAGAGCCTTCATTGATCAGAACCGAAGCGGTATTGGAGGCGGAGTTCGCAATAACGAGATCGATGTCCCCGTCATTGTCAAGGTCGCCGGCATCGATCGCCTCCGGGTTATTGCCGACAGGAATCGTTCCTGCTGGAGCGAACGTGCCATCCCCGTCATTACTGAGGAGTACAACCGACGCGCCGCCTCTGTTGGCGACGGCAAGATCGAGATCGCCGTCGCGGTCGAGGTCGGCACATACGATTCCGTACGGGGTCGAACCGGCAATCGGAACGGTCGCTGAAACCGTGAACTCCTGGGAGCCTTCAGGGACGTCAGCCACGTAGCTCAGCAAAAAAGGAGAGGGCATCGTATCCCCACCCGTGTTGCGAAGAGTCGTCGTCACGATGACCGAAATGCGCTCCCCCGGAAAGAATGGATCCGCAGGGGTCAGAACGACTTCCATTCCTCCCGGTGCGACAACTGCCGATGCGACCGGATAGGACCCGCGCTGATCGCCAAAGATGACAATGCCTTCGTTCGAAACAGACGCCGAGTCGATCGATTCTGAAAATGCAAGAACGACATTGGAAAACTCGCCTCCCACCGCGTTCGCAGCCGGAGCTGTGGCGGTGACCCAGTGCTGGGCCTGTCCTGTAAACGGCGTCGAAACAATTAGCAGAGCAACGAAGTGTCGGATCATCGGGATTGCTCTCTTATGAACGGGGGCTATCGGACACCAATCTGTTGTACTACGGCCCCAAGCTCGTGGGGTTTCTGCGTTCCGAACAGAACCTTTCTGCCGTCCTTCAATTCAAGCTGAAGACCATCGGTGCCCGAGACGTTGTACGCCCTGCCTCCTGCCCCGATCCGAATTCCCCATCCGCCGTACTCCATGATCGGGCGGTATGACCGGATTTCAGCTTTGGCAACTTCATCCCAGCGGATAACATGTTCCCTTCGATGAAACGGTCTGAACCGGTACCCGATCTGGTCGCGTGTAATGGAAATCACCAGTCGTGCATTCAGAAGCATGATCATGATCCCGAGGATCAACAGCGTCATCCCGGCAACGACGACGATCAGGACCGTGTCCGACGTCGGGTTGTCACCCCAGGGAATTCCCTCGCCGAGCTGTTGATAGAGCCCGTGCCACAACGGCAGGAGACCGACAATGGAAAGTGCGATTCCGATCCATACCCACGGTTGTCGGAAGCGCTGTTCCTCGATGTAGAGCGGCGTACTCATCGGCTTATACGATACAAAAAAAACATGCAGGGATCATCCGGGGTGAGGATGGACAATGCGCACATTTCCGGCCGTCGCCTCCGCCAGTTCTTCCTTCAGGCTTTCGATCCGTGAACGACGGACCTCCAGTCGAAGGTGAACATCCTCGTCATATGTCGTATCATCGATCCGGATTCCCGCTCCCGAGATGCAGCGCATGACATTCCCGATCTGATCATGGGGAAGAGTCACAAGCAGGCCTTCAGTGATATAACGGGTTGCGATCGCCGCTTCTTTCAAAGCCTGATCCGATGCGGCCCCGTATGCCCTTGCGAGGCCTCCGGTACCTAGCTTCGTACCTCCGAAATAGCGCGTCACAACGACAAGGATGTTCGTCAGCTCATATTTGTCAATGCTGAACAGAATCGGTCTCCCCGCGGTTCCTGACGGCTCCCCGTCATCACTGCAACGAAACTCCTCCCCTGTCGTACCTGTTCTGTAGGCGAAACAGTGGTGCGTAGCGTCATGGTATCTGCGACGGATCCCCTTAAGAGCTTTCTCAGCAGCAGCAGATGCGTCAACCGGCAAAGCTCGCGCCAGGAACCGGGAGCCTTCAACCTTGAGAATGGATTCCGATTCCCGGAGGATTGTCTTGTACTCGTCGTTCATTGGTAGGTTTTCGTCAGCGTTTTCAGTATCTTTGGGCTACTATGAAAATCGGCATTGTCTGTTACCCAACATACGGCGGCAGCGGCGTAGTCGCAACTGAACTTGGCAAGGCGCTTGCCTCCAAGGGGCACCAGATTCATTTCATCAGCTATGCCCTTCCAATGCGCCTCGATGGTTTCCAGGGTGATATCTATTACCACGAAGTAGAGATGGCCTCGTACCCGCTGTTCGAGTTTCCGCTCTATACTCCCGCGCTCGCCAGTAAGATGGTGGAAGTGGCACGTTTTGAAAAACTCGACCTGATTCACGCGCACTATGCGGTTCCCCACGCCACAAGCGCGTACCTCGCACGTGAGATCCTGGACAACGGCATCAAGATCGTCACAACCCTGCACGGGACCGACATTACGCTGGTTGGCCTTGAACCCAGCTTCCTTCCGGTGATGAAGTTCAGTATCGAGCAGAGCGACGGCGTCACCGCTGTCTCCCGGTTTCTCAAGGAGAAAACGTTGACCAACTACGGGATCGAGAAGGAGATCAGAGTGATCCCGAACTTTGTCGACATTGAGAAATACAAGCGGATCGAGTGCGATGAGGTGCGTGAGAAATTCGCCCCGCGGGGAGAACGGATCCTTGTTCATACCTCCAATTTCCGGGCGGTCAAGCGGGTCACTGATGTCATCAGAATCTTTCACGAAGTCAGGAAATCGATTCCATCGAAGCTGATTCTGGCCGGAGACGGACCGGACAGGTCGAATTGTGAAATCCTGGTCCGGGAACTGGGACTGAAGGATGAGGTGAGATTCCTCGGTAAACAGCATGACCTTGTTCCGATCCTCTCTGCATCCGATCTCTTCCTCATGCCAAGCCAGTCAGAAAGCTTCGGGCTTTCCGCACTGGAGGCAATGTCCTGCGGGGTTCCTGTGATTTCTTCAAGCGTGGGAGGACTGCCGGAACTTCAGGTCCATGGACAGACAGGCTACATCGCTGAATTCGGAGATGTCATAAGGATGGCGAAGTATGCTACCGAGCTTTTGAGCAACGACCAGCGTTACCGGATGTTTGCCCGGGCGGCCCGGGCAAGGGCGGAGGAATTTGAATGTCACAAGATCGTCAACCGCTACGAAGAGTACTATCAGGAGTGTCTGGTCGCAGAACACGCCTGACTACCGGGCTCTCCCACCCACCCTTGTTCCAATCAGGCGATCGATAAACGCAAGCATCGTCAGGACAACCAGGATCGCGAACGTAATCCCGAGAGATTCTCCATTGGTCATGAATGGTGCATAGTTTCGGAGCAGGTCGATCAGAGCAGAGGTCGCCTCCTGTGACACACGACCCACGATGCCGACAGTATCCCCGAGCCGTCCCCCCCCAGTACTTCCTTCCTGAAGATCGATGACTCCGGTCAGAGAGAACACCGCCCCAAGAATGACCAGCACAATGGTCATCGGAGCGATGTAAGCGAGCCCTTTGAGCAGGCGGTACGACAGCGAATCCGCCGGAGGCCTGAGAACCTGTTCCATCACTCTTCCGGTCAGACGCGAACCGGAAGAGTGATGGAACAGGTTCTCAGGCCTCCGGC
>JAOUDE010000308.1 GCA_029859455.1 Ignavibacteria bacterium
TGGCTCAGGCAGGTGGATCAGGCATGTCATTCCTGAAACTCGGAACTTCCGCACAAGGGATCGCCATGGCAGATGCAATGTCGGCCCATGTGACAGGCTCGGCGGCAACCTACTATAATCCGGCCGGACTTCAGCCGGTTGCGTCACACTCAGGAGAGATTCTCCTGATGCACAAGGAGTGGATCCAGGATACCAGGACGGAAGTTCTTTCGGCAGCGGCCGCTCTGAGTCCCTCCCAGGCATTGGGACTGTCGATCAATTCCACCTCTGTCTCCGATATCGAGATCCGCACCCGGCCGGGACTCCCGGACGGGACATTCACCTCGCGGAATTATGCGATCGGACTCACCTATGCACACCGGTTCTCAGACCATGTCGTCGCGGGGGTGACCGCCAAGTACCTGTATGAGAAGATTCTCGTGGATGACGCGTCAGGGCTGGGATTCGATATCGGTGTTCAGTACAGGCCGCTGGTGGATGGACTCTCATTCGGCGCCGTGGCCGCCAACATCGGTTCCATGAGCGCTCTGAAGACGGAATCGAGCACCCTGCCGACGACGCTCAAATTGGGCGGCGCGTTCCAGGGACGGCTGGAGTCTCTTTCCTCAGACTTTACCCTGGCCTCAGACCTGCAGTTCATTACTCCTGCGAGTCAGACATTGCTTGCGGTGGGTGGTGAATTGTTGTTTGAAGAGGCTGTCGCCGCACGGGCGGGATATTTGTTCGGCTCGGAAGGGCGAGGCTTCAGCGCCGGACTTGGTGTCCGACATGGAATCGTGGGATTTGACTACGCCTATGCGCCGCTGACTTCAGAGCTCGGAAGCACGCACACGTTCTCGCTGTTTGTCCTGTTGTAATACGAACAAACGGTCCATCCGGTCTTTTCCGTCCATCCGGTCGTCCTGCCTCACGGGGGAATTACACATGACTGGATTGACCGAACAGACTCTTTTACCCCTTGTTCTCTCTCGCCTTCCTCTCCACCTCGCTGACGATCTTCTGCAGATCGACCATCTCTATGCATTCCAGCCCATAGGGACAATGTTTTTTCCAGCAGGGAGAGCATTCGAGACCCTCAGGGACGAGCTTGAGTCCGCGATCAAACAGATTTACTTCTGTCGCCGAGGTGACACCGAACCAGGCAATCACATGTTTCCCGAGCCCTATCGCAGCATGCATTCCGAAGGAGTCTCCCGAGATGACCATATCGCATACATTCAGATAACAGAGCCCTCTCCGAAGACCCTCCGTTGTCGGCGTACTGATCGCCGCCGGGCCGACCTGCCGCGCAATTTCAGCGTTGCGGACAGTATCCTCAGGACCTCCCGCCAGTACAATACGGAGGTGCGGAATCTTCGATAACCGCCCAACGAGATCCACCAGCTGATCGATACGGAGTTTCTTGTTCGGGTAAAGATCAGAACAGCCGGTATTGAGTCCGACCACAACTGTCTTTGGATCGATCCTGTTCTCCTCCTTCCAGTTACGACAGAACGCTTCCTCTTCTGCTGAAAGTTTGAGAACATACTCATCCCCCCGGTAGTCCAGCCGGAACGTCTCACACAAGATCCGTGCAACAGGTTTCGTGTTTACTCTGAACTTCAGATGATCATCAAGACCGAGGATGTAATTCTCGTGCGCTTCCCTGTTGAGCGGTACGATCACACCGTCTTTATCGATGCCGAAGCCGAGTTTCGTTGCTCCGCTAACGCTGTTTGTGAACGCTCCGGAACGGATCGATTTGTCGACATTCATCACGATATCGAACTTCATTTGCTGCAACACCAGCCATGATTCCGGCTCCCAGACATACACCCGGTCCAGATTAGAATTGTGTGCCAGCAGCGGCGCCGCGTTCTTGAGTGTCAGCCAGCTGATGTGACTGCGAGGGAACATCCGTTTGATCGGTGCGAGAATACTGGTGGTCACCAGAACATTACCCATCGCATCCAGATTGATGATCAGGATCCTCTTCCCGCGCGGGTCCGGATCTGCGCATTCCCGATAGCACTTCGAATCCGGAAAGCAGGGCCTGTATCCTGTAAAATGCTTGCAGTCGGGGATGGCGAACGCCGGGAACCCCTTTCCAGCCGGTTTTCCAGTTTTCTTCCGCTTTGTCGTCATGTTCTCCTGTCGATCTCTGCCATGAGCCTCACCGCAGCCTCCTCCACCCGATCCACCCTGAGCTCGAGCATGCACGGGTGCCCGATCGGACACTCCGTCAGATTACAGCCGAGGCACGAAACATCCTCATTGCGGATTACCTGATGGTGTTTTCCATACGGCCCCTGGAGCATGGGATTGGTGGGACCGTAGATCCCGAGCACCGGGGTTCCGACAGCGGTCGCGATATGCATCGGCCCCGAATCGTTGCTGACCATGAAAGAGCAGCGGCTCAGAAGCGCCCCGAGCTGCTTCAGCGTGGTCGGCGGTGCAAGATGGGCGGGCTCTCTCATCACGGCCTGTATGTTCGCCGCCTCCTGGTCTTCGCCCGGACCCCAGAGAAGGAGGACCGCACACTGATGTTGCCCAATAAGCCGGTCGGCCAGTTCTGCAAATCGCTCTTTCCCCCACCTCTTGGTATACCATCCTCCGGACGCGCTGATGGCGGCAACCCGTTTACCGGATAATTCCGACGATGCCATGAACCGATCTGCGAACTCAAGGTCCCCGGCAGGGACCGGAAAGTACAGATTGCGATCCTGAATCGCAACGCCGATCCGCTCGATCGCGTCCAGATTGAACTGCGTGTTGTGAACCTCTCCCCCGCGCGGTTCCGTCACGATATTGTATGCATACCTGCGTCCTCGAAAACGGTACCCTACCCGATACCGTGCGCGGCTCAGGCGGGTGACGAGCGCCGTCCTGGGATTGCCAAAAAGATCGATCACCAGGTCGTATTTGCGCGCCCGTACCATCCTGATCAGCCCCGTTGAGGAGATCGTATGCCGATCGAACAACAGGACTTCATCCAGGTCATCATTTCCTCTCAGAACATCCGCGGCAGGCGGCTCCGTCAGAAACTCGAGCCGGGCCTCCGGAAACTCACACGCGAGATTCCTGATCACCACGGTCGAGAGAAGGACATCTCCGATGCCACGAAGCTTGATCAGGAGAATCCGGTGTATGGAGGAAAGGTCAATTGTCACCGGTGACCTTCACATTATCCAGCAACATGAAATGATGCTCCGCCTCTGTCGGTGCCGCGCGTTTTCGGGACCTATCCTTCCGGTCGTACCGGCAGTACCGGTACAAGTTGCACTCGCCGCACAGCGGCACGTTGGACCTGCAGACAGTCCTCCCAAAACGGATCAGGTTTGTATGAAACGCATATCCCTTTCCGCGAGGGACAAGGCCGATCATCCGCCGAAACGTCTCATCGGGGGTCCTGCTCTCCGGTGCAAGACCGAGGCGGACACAGATCCTGTGGACGTGCGTATCAACAGGAAAGATATCCCTTCCGAGTGAAAACAACAGAACGCACGCTGCTGTTTTCGGTCCGACCCCGTTCATGGATGTCAGCTCGTCGATGATCGTGCTGC
>JAOUDE010000309.1 GCA_029859455.1 Ignavibacteria bacterium
TATCGATCATCACCCCATCAATGCCGAACTCACGCTGGTAGTAAGGAATAATCCCTGAGATCTTATCCCACAG
This sequence comes from Ignavibacteria bacterium, assembly GCA_029859455.1. Taxonomy (GTDB): domain Bacteria; phylum Bacteroidota; class Ignavibacteria; order UBA10030; family UBA6906; genus JAOUDE01. The sequence goes on from JAOUDE010000309.1 coordinate 74, forward strand.
ATCGTTCTTTTCATGCATGCCCGTGGTGAGTGCCGCATCGTACATTCTGATTGTGTTGTACGCAATATAGTCGAAGTCAGGATGATCGAACAGCTTCAGGTACGTGACATCGTCCCATGGCGGCTGAGGGTCATCAGGGGGCCAGTCAGCAAACGCTCCCGGAATCTTGACGCGGATTCCCCTCACCGTGGTACCAATATACCGTCCCTCCTCCATCCTCACATCGCCCTTCCCGGGGGGAGGGTGAAAGAAATCTCTGTAAACCTGATGAGGGGGAATCAGCTTGTCGAGAGAGCCCGAGGAAACCGCCTCACGGATTCTTCCTAATTCATCGGGCGTGAATACCGGTGTACCGTATGCGGATTCTTCGCCGGACCCCGGTGGACGGTTCGGAGTATCCTCCCTGATCCAGTAAAACCACTCCGGGTGATCCCTCACCCAGTCAGAATCCTTCGCCGCAGTGCGGAACACAAACTCGACCACCACCCGCATTCCGAGAGAATGGGCCGCTTCCACGAAGGCCCTAAACTCGGTTTTTACATCGAGCCCCAGCGATGGTTCGCCCAGACGCTCGTCCAGCTCATACGGATTGCGGATCGCATAGGGCGACCCCAGCGTCCCTTTGTTGCCATCTCTGCCGATCGCTGTAATCGGGAGGAGATGCAGCGTATTGACTCCGAGCCTCCGCAGGTAGGGAAGGATCGCTATCCCCTTCAGGAATGTCCCCGTTTCCCTCATGCCTGCCGAGTTCAGGCCGAGATGGAGCACCCCGTCACGATCATGGTCGAAGGCTGTCGTCGTACGGATGAAAATATTGTACACGACTGCATCCCTGGTCCACTCGCCGCCTGCCCCTTCCGCCAGCCGCGGAGGATCATCCTTCAGGATTTTTCTGACAATCTTGAGATATAACTGAGACGGATCAACCATGACGGGGGCGGTCCGTCTGCCGGAACTCACCCAAACGGGTGGTACGTAGTAGGGTCCGCCCGCAGACGGGCGTTTTCGGAGGGCTTCCTCAAGGGCTCTGAGGGCGGTTCGTTTCATTCGTGAGAAAGAACTCCAAACCGGTCACGCAGAACCACCGGAATGTCCCCGCTGACAGGCAGAACCACCCTTCTATTTCTGCCAGGCGCTTCATCTCCGGATCCCCATTCACCCCTTCTCCCGCCATTCGTATACTTGTACTGGATTTCCTCTCCTGCAGGGAGTTCAACCTGCAAGGACCAGACATGATCGCCCGCCTCAGAATCACCATGTGTGCCGTCATCGAACATCGGGATCAGACCTGGTGTCCATGCTCCAAGCTCCACGAGGTTGACCACTATAAACAGTTGTTTGTCAACAAGTTGCGTCCCCATATCGCAAGTGAATGTTACTACGACTGTCTCTTTGGTTTGCGCCATGACCCCCTGCCCCTGAGTATTGCTCCCGGGGTGATCTCTGAGAAGAGGGCTGAAGGTCCTGAGCGGCACCTCCCGCCCTGACTCTTTCAGAAACCGGTAGACGTTCTCCAGATGCACTCTGAACGCAGTATCGAACGGTTCGTCCCCCGCGGGGGCACTCTGGTCCCTTCCATACCACCAGAACCAGTCAGATCCTTCGGCTGCATACATCGATTCCCAGGCCATCCATCCATACCATTCCATTGTCTTGTTCTGGGGCTCATTTGCTTCAGGATCGGGCTGTGGAGGCCCGTATCGCTCCAGATCTTCACGTACGACACGGAGGTACTCCCATGCTTCGTTTTCCTCAGGTTCACCGATCCAGGTATCGTAGTTCCCGTTGATCCATGACCCGGGCCAGAGCCAGTTCATCGACGGAAGATCCTCCATAGGGTGAGCCGGTACCGATCGTTCCGGATTCCCTGTTAGGTACTCAGACATCGTGACGGTCCTGACGACACCAAGATCCTGCAGCTTCGACAGCTTCCGGTACAGGGCATGCAGGAATTTCTTTCCATCCATATCCTCCCGGTACCACTCCCATGCGTTTTCCCCATCCAGTATCACCGTGAGCAACTGGTCCTGATCATTTGCACTCTTCTGTTGTCTGGAGATGATCGACTGCACAAAATCCTCAGCAGCCGCCTCGGGCATGTACGTTTGATAGAGGAACCCGATCCTGTCCGAGAGCTCCGTATCCCTGAAAACCATTGCTACCGACCCCGCTTTATCTGAAGAACCTGCCGGAAACCGGTACGGTGTTGTGTTGATCGCCTCACCCGGGTCTGACTTTTTCAGCACGCGCACATCACTGGCAGCCCAGAGTATGTTGTTCCTGCGAAATATTTCCAGGATTGGCTGAGCAACGGCTCCTTCAGCGGGCCACATGCCGCGGGGAGGAATCCCGAACAGGCGCTTGTACAGCTTTACCGACCGGGCGACCTGTACCTCGGCATCGCGGGGATATGTGAAGCGGGAAGGAAACGTCCCTGATGGCTGGCTGATACGTGCCAGGTCCGAATCGTGGATCAGTGGAAGGATCGGATGATAATACGGGGTTGTAATAACATCGATCTGTCCCTGCCCTGTCGCAGGGTCAAACAAAAGGGAGCGATGCAGTGGGACTATGTTGCTCATTACTTTATATGCTTCCAGAACAAGCCGCACACAGTCCTCCTCCGTCACCGTCCGGCGGAGGAAGAAGGTCTCACCCTCCTCTTCCCTCACAAGGTCACTCAGATCGCATACCGACCCGTCATCCAGGGTGACTGGACCTCTGAGAAAGTCCGGATCAAAGTGTGCCAGAAAGAACCAGAATTTCGCCTCCCGCATTTCATCTATGTTCAGAACGTCGAACCCGGGCATCTGGTCGACATCCAGTTTCCGCTTGAGCTCCTCATACTGGGGGAACCGGGCAATCATCACCTCACTGATTCCGAACGCATTCCAGATGTTCCGGTAGAGATGGTCCTTGTCAACGGAACTGAACATCTCTGCAGGCTTGAGGGCCAGATCGATCCATGGGTCGGTCCTCCCCTTCCACCGTGCAAGAAACTGCTCTGCATCGAACCTGTTCCTTCCCGTTTCCACAAACGGCCTGAGCCGTTCGACATAGTAATCCTGCAGCTGAACCAGCAGTGAGGATGTCAGATTGATTGTGCAGTGGATATCGGGATATTCCCGGAGCATCGCTGCCATGTCGTAGTAATCCTTTGTGGCATGCGTTCTCACCCATGGCCCCTGAAGCTGATCACGGTCAGGATCGACATAAAGCGGCTGGTGCTGATGCCAGATGATGTTCAGGTAGACCGGCTTCCGGTCGGCTCCGGGGGCGTACTGATCCATCGGGTTGGTTGCGGGAGCGAAACGGTCGGTCAATCGGACTTCTCCCTCTGCGGTCACAGCAATGACTGAATTCCTCGAAGAAGCATCATAGTTCTCCGCACTTGCCGGATTTCCGGGATCGAGGAGATAGGTTTCCTCGTCAATGACGAACTTATACTGGTAGAGGCCGGGC
>JAOUDE010000310.1 GCA_029859455.1 Ignavibacteria bacterium
GGTCCTTCTATTGTTCCTCCTGGTCCTGTTTCAGTTCCTTCTGGGTGCTCTGACTGTATGGACAGGAAAGAACGTGGCTGTCAGCACTGCTCACGTCGCAACAGGCTCTCTCATTCTAGGGTGTTCAGCGGCACTTGTCATGGCGATGTTTCGGGGTCTGCTAGAGTCGAGGGAAAGCAGGTTCGATCCCGACCTTCTTGCCGAACGGGGGACTGCATGAGTTCACGCATCGATCACGGCGCTCTGGTGATGGAACGATCGAGGGTTGCTGATTTTATATCTCTCACGAAACCTGAACTGACATTCCTGTCGGTCCTTACCGCACTTGGCGGCGCGTTTCTCGGGATGAACGATCTCGCCAGCGGGACGATGGTTCTTCTTCACGTCATGATCGGCACACTGCTCGTCGGAGGCGGGGCGGGGGCGCTGAACCAGTATATCGAACGCCATTTCGACCGACTCATGAAGAGGACTGAAAACCGACCGATCCCGGCGGGAAGGGTATCCGCCATCGAAGCACTGGTGTTCGGAGTCACGCTGTCACTCGCCGGATTGATCTACCTGATGTTGTCGACGAACTTCCTGACAACCGCGCTTGCGTTCGCGACGCTCACGTCGTATCTGTTTGTGTATACGCCCCTGAAACGACAAACCTGGGTATCTACTCTTATCGGAGGGGTCCCCGGAGCGCTACCCCCTGTTATGGGATGGACCGCGATGACGGGAGCGGTTTCCGTGGAAGCGATGGTCCTTTTTGGGATTCTTTTCTTCTGGCAGATGCCCCACTTCTTTTCACTCGCCTGGATGTACAGGACCGATTATGAGCGGGCGGGATATCCGATGTTGACAGTGCTGGATCCTGAGGGAAAGAGAACCAGCCGTCAGATTCTCGGGCACCTCTGCGGGCTTATCCTGGCTGCGGGATTCCTCGCTCCGGTCGCCGGACTGGGCCCGGTGTACTTCTTCGGGGCGCTGATTTTGGGCGTTCTTTTCTTCTGGTGTGGCCTCACCCTTTCACAGAGCCGGAGCAATGCCTCTGCCAGGAGGGTCTTTTTCGCATCCCTGGCGTACCTTCCGTTCCTTCTTGCTCTTGTTGTTCTTGATCGTCTGGTAGCATTCTGACAGCCAGGCGGTAATGGAACTGACCGATCTTCCCCTCCTCAACGCGATCCTAAACACAACCTGTCTTGTTCTTCTTGTCACTGGATGGATTTTTATCCGGTCAGGAAACCGGGAAGCCCACCGGCGGTGTATGCTGGGGGCCGTTCTTGCCTCAAGTCTCTTCCTGCTTTCCTACCTGATCTACCATTTCAACGTGGGTAGCGTGAAATTTACGGGGGAGGGAAGCGCACGCACGGTCTATTTCGCCATCCTTCTCACCCACACGATCTTGGCAATGACTCTTCCTGTTCTTGTACCGATTACCGTCGTCCGGGGTTTGAGGTCGATGTTCGACAAGCACCGTCGGATTGCCAGGATCACCCTCCCGGTCTGGATCTATGTCTCCGTCACCGGGGTCCTCGTATACCTCTTCCTGTACGTGTGGTTTCCAGCTAGCTGAAAGCTAGTTGGAGCAACTTTAACTCAACTGCGCTATTACATTATCCAGAATGCTGTTACCGTTCTTATATTAAGCGCATTCTAGGATATGTTGCGAGGGGGTTTTCCAGGGCCCGCAACGATCTCCCGGATTGCCCTTCCTGCCGAGTTCCGCATGGCTGTGTTCCCGGCAAGAGCCATCACAACAAATCTGCCAAAGAGTGACCAGACCAGGAAGACCCGGGTAAGGATTCCGAACCTCGGATCAAGGGAAACATACCGGTAGAGAGCCAGCACCCTCAGCCGGTACACCTCGTCGGGGTGAAGCCGATTACCCGGTTCTTTGTGGTGTTTGACAGCAAGATCGGGGAGAACGGCGATTGGCATTTTCCCGGGGAATCCGAGTGATACGCCATAATTGTCTCCAATGCCATGCGTGTCGAGGGTTTCGTCGTAGGGAGACTGGAGCAGCCACTCCCGTGGAACCACTGCAGCGCCCAGTCCATACACCGCAGTCCTGCTGAAAGGGTACCGGATCTGTGTGAACAACGGCCAGCCGGCGAGAGAGAAGGTGTTGTTTCGTTTCCGGAAGTACCATTTCAGGAAAGAAAGGGGAACAGAGGCAGGAATCCCGGCCCGGACTGAATCGACGTCCCCCCAAAGCCCATGTTGGAAGAAAAAGGACGAGAGCAGGGAAGAAACGGAAAGAGATCGCGATCCATCATCAAAGACTCCGGAGTGGTCCGGCTCAGTCAGAATTCCGGAAACCGCAACGGGAGCAGATGAATCGTTGAGGTGCGCGACCACCCGTCTGGTGTAATCGGCGGGAATCTCGATATCATCATCACAGAGGAACACATGCGATCCGCGTGCTTTCCGGATCCCGATATTTCTCTGGACACATACATGCGGGTAAGAAGGGATCACCGTGATCGGGATTGACCGGAAGGTTCCTGAAAGCTGTGATCGGTCTGCAGGCGGGTCGCTGGCATCGACGATCAGGACCTCGAGGACCGGGAATTCCTGACGGTTCAGGCAGTCGAGAACACGTTCCAGGCTTGCCTGCCGGTTTCGCGTGGGGATCACAACGCTGATGCCAACAGGCGCAGTTGTACCTGACGTCATCGCAGGCGGACTCAGGCGGTTCCGTCAGGATCGGCGGATTGCCGGAGAATAATTCTGGTGATCTCCGGTGCACAGTTGAGACGTATCGGGAGCCCGACCGTTCCGATCCCCCGATTGACATACAGACGTGTGGACTCAAACCGGTAATTTCCCCAGACATATCCTGATGCGATCGCTGCCGGTGCGAGGGTGGTTTTTCCGAACCGTCCAAGGACAACCTGTCCGCCGTGCGTATGGCCGCTGAGCATCAGGGCCACCCGTGCTTCGTGGGCTGCCCTGAGATAATACGGGCGGTGGCTCATGAGGATCCTGGGTCCCGCCACCAGGTTCTCCTCATAGGCCCGGGCGATTCGGCCCCTGGCTGAGGTCAGGGATCCTGCATCATCGATGCCTGCCAGAGAGAAGGAACCGCCATTATGGTGGACAGCAATCTCACGGTCTCTCAGCAACGTGATCCCGCATTCTTCTACTTCTTTCGCCACTGCTTCAACCTGGCCTGTGTAAAAATCATGGTTGCCCAGGACTCCGTACACACCATGCGGAGCGTTGAGGCCCGAGAAAGCCTCCGCGAAGGGAAACACCTCGTGAAGCCGGCTGTTGACAAAATCGCCGGTCACCAGGGTTATGTCCGGACGGAGATCATTCGCCATCCGGACCACCTTCTCCATGGTGGTGCGTGACATGAATGGACCGGAGTGTGTGTCGCTGATCAGGGCGATTTGGAATCCATCGACTGTGGCCGGAAGGCCGGTGACGGGTATTTCGACATCGATCACATCAATCTGTGAGTTCTCGAAGGCGATTCCATACGTTGCACCGCCGAATGAGGCCGCGGTGACCCCCACCATACCTCTCCTC
>JAOUDE010000311.1 GCA_029859455.1 Ignavibacteria bacterium
AGAGAGAACATCCAGTCCGGAAGCAATCAGTCTCCGAACCACCTTCTCGCCGTCTGCCACAAAGATTCCCTGGTCGATATGATCCACTGGCCTCCGGAGTGTCCGGTAGACCTGAAGATCAGGAATCCCGAGTGTGGTAATATTGTGGACTCTCCGGCTCTTCATCGGCGTATGGAGGGAAAAAGAGTGGATAATGTCAACCCGGAGACTGGATTAGAAGATTAACGCAGAGGACGCTGAGCCGTTCGCAGAGAGCGCAGAGGGAAAGTAGTTCACGATCTTCTCTCCGCGACCTCTGCGCATGACTCTGCGTACTCTGCGGCTCAGAACACAACCACTCCGCCTCGATTGCATCTCAGCGACCGAGTGTGTACCTTGCTCGCGCCCTCCATGAGACACATGATAGGCCACAAAGCACTTCAATGATTCTGGTTATTGTCCGCCATGGTGACGCCCTTCCTGCTGACGGAAGTCCCGGAGGGGACCCCACCCGTCCGCTCAGTGAGCAGGGTGAGACAGATATCCAGGCGCTCGGCCTGATCCTTTCACATGTTTCACCCCCGGTCAGCAGGATTCTGACGAGCCCTCTTCTGCGCGCGAAGCAGACAGGGCTGATTCTGGCACGGACAATCAACCCTCCCCTTCATGCCGAGCAGACTGACCTCCTCACGCCCGGATTCCGCCACAAACCACTGCTTGATTCGCTCGGGTCAGACAAAGAAGGAACCGTGATCGCCGTCGGCCACGAGCCTGACTGCTCCGGGCTGGTTTCACACCTGGTTGCGGGTCAGACCATCCATATGCGGATGCGCCCCGGAACGGCGGCAGCGGTTCAGACGAGCCGGACGGACTCTCAGGACGGCCGGCTCCTCTGGGTACTTACCCCTGAGCTGGTCCGGCAGATGACGGAATCCCATCAGCGGAGAAATGCATGAATATTTCAATCGTGCCGATCGAAAAACCGGGGGAGATGAATTTCATCCTGGGCCATTCACATTTCATCAAGACGGTGGAGGATCTGTACGAAGCGATCGTTCAGACGAATCCTTCCCTCAAATTCGGCATCGCGTTTTGCGAAGCATCCGGCCCCGCCCTCGTCCGCTACGTCGGCAATGACCAGAGCCTGATAGAACTCGCTCAGAAGAATGCGATGTCGATCAGGGCAGGGCATACATTTATTATCATGATCGATGGCGGGTTTCCCATCAGCATCCTGAACACGATCAAGATGGTCCCGGAGGTCTGCCGGATCTACTGTGCGACAGCCAACCCGACTGAAGTGCTGATCGCGGAAACAGATCAGGGCCGCGGCATCGTCGGCGTCGTCGACGGATTCGCAACCCACGGGATTGAAACCGAAGAGGATATTCGCAACAGAAAGGCCCTCCTCAGGAGTATCGGCTACAAACTCTGATCCCTCACCTGACCATGAGGCAACCGATGACCTCACCAGCAATTACCAGACGCGGCTTCATCAGGACTGCCACCGGCGGGATGATCGGCGGTACCCTTTTGTATGCATTTCCGGAAGGGAGCAGGGCCCGCTACATTCTTGCGGATGAGGAGCCTGTCCCGGGTGACGATGAGCATTTCTGGAATGTGGTCCGCGGTCAGTTCCCCCTCCGGACGGAACCGGTCTTCCTGAACAATGGGACCATCGGTCCGTCACCGTTTGTAGTGATCGACGCCGTCACCGCGGAACTTGAATCAGTGGACCGCGATGCGCGCTATGGAGGCTGGGAGGATGTCCGCCCGAAGATTGCACGGTTTGTTCACGCGGACCCGGAGGAAATCTCGATCACCCACAATGTCACAGACGGAATCAATGTCGTTGCCTGCGGTCTTCCTCTGAAGAACGGCGATGAGGTGATCATGACCGATCAGGAGCATGCGGGCAATGCCGTTCCCTGGCTTGCGCGGGCACGACGGGACGGAATCGTCATCCGGGTGATCAGTCCGGGATGGACAGCCGCGGAAACGCTTGAACGGATCAATGATGCAATCAACAGCAGAACACGGGTGATCGCCGTCCCCCACATCACCTGTACGACCGGCCAGGTTCTTCCGGCAAGGGAGATCTCAACCCTCGGTCACGACAAAGGCCTTTGGGTGATGATCGACGCAGCACACACGCCCGGGATGCTTCCCCTCGATGTCCACGCCATTGGATGCGATTTCCTGACCACATGCGGCCACAAATGGATGCTTGGACCGAAAGGGACCGGCTTCCTCTATATCAGGAAAGATGTCATCGGAGAGCTGGAGCCATACTGGGTCGGTGCCGGGGTCGATACCGGGTGGGATCTTCGGGCCGGAACGATCACCTACAGGGATGATGCCCACAGGTTTGATTTCGCGACACAAAGCTCCGCTCTCTATGTCGGACTTGGAGCTGCGATCGACTTTCTCTATAATATTGGAATGGAGAACGTCAGCCGTCGCGGGCAGGCGCTGGCTGGAAGGCTGCGCGGCGGACTCAGGGAGCTGGGAGAGAGAGTCGAGATTCTGACACCGGATGAGCCCGGTGGCTATGGCTCGGTTGTTGCGTTTCGTCCGAAGAATATCGCCTTTGACACACTTCAGCAATCCCTTCTGAATGAGCACCGGTTCGTCACGCGGCAGGTACCGGAAAACGGGATGAACTGCAACAGAATATCGACACACATATACAATGTGCCGGCTGAAGTAGACCGTTTCCTCGAGGCTGTCCGCCGGCTGGTGTAACCGGCATTCTTTTCAACACAACGACCGGAACTGAAATGACCGTTATGACAGGAACAAAAAAGGCTATTCGCGCTCCGCGCGGTACGCGACTCAATTGCAAGGGATGGATCCAGGAAGCCGCACTCCGGATGCTGATGAACAACCTCGATCCCGACGTCGCCGAGAAACCGGAAGAGCTGATCGTGTACGGCGGCGTGGGGAAGGCGGCACGAAACTGGGACTGCTACGAGGCGATCGTTCGCTGTTTGAAAGCACTCGAGAACGACGAAACACTGCTGGTCCAGTCGGGCAAGCCGGTCGGCGTCTTCAAAACGCACACCAACGCACCCCGCGTCCTTATCTCGAACTCGATGCTCGTTCCCCAGTGGGCGAACTGGGACGAGTTCCGCAGGCTCGAATCGCTCGGGCTGACGATGTACGGACAGATGACAGCCGGGAGCTGGATCTATATCGGCTCACAGGGGATCCTGCAGGGGACATACGAAACATTCGCTGCCGTGGCGGAGCGATACTTTGGCGGGACACTGGCGGGACGGCTTCTGGTTACCGCCGGGCTCGGCGGCATGGGTGGCGCCCAGCCCCTTGCCGCCACGATGAACGGCGCCGCCTGTCTCGCGATCGAGGTGGACCGGGAGCGGATTGAAAAAAGATTAAAGACGCTCTATGTCGATGAGATGTCAGAAAGTCTTGACGAGGCGCTGCTCACGCTGCAGACTGCGAAGGAACTGAAGGAAGCGAAATCGGTCGCCCTGCTCGGCAATGCAGCGGAGATTCTGCCGGAACTTGC
>JAOUDE010000024.1 GCA_029859455.1 Ignavibacteria bacterium
CCCTCCTCCGCGCGTTGCACTCACTGGCACCCGATCTGGAATTCCTTATTACCACTGGTAATCGGGATGGAAGGATACGAGCTTCCCGGGTTGCAAAGACCGGCGGGCCCCGAATCCGGACATGCTACCTTCCATGGGACAGGAGGAGAGTGGTTCGTCAGTGGCTCCGTTCAGTTTCACCCCTCGCCGTTGTCACGCTTGAGTCGGATATCTGGCCAAACCTGATCCTCTCCTGTCGTGATCTGAACATTCCGGTTCATATTGTCAACGGACGGATTGACGACAGCGATTTGTGGGGGTACAGACTTGCTTCGAGACTCTTCCGTGCGGTCCTCCCGATCATAAGCTCCGTCGGCGTACAGAATCAGGATGAGGGGAACAAGTTTGTATCGATCGGGGCACGGCGGGAATCAATCTATGTCGGAGGGAATCTGAAGTTCGACACCCCTCCCCCGGATGGCACCGCTGACCGGCGGCTTCAGTCGCTACGTCCGGATGACGGGCCTCTCATCATCGCCGGAAGCACCCACGGGAATGAAGAGGAGATAATCGTGCGGATTTTCATCCGTCTTCGGGCGCAGGTCCCCGGCATCCGGCTGGTCCTCGCACCCCGTCGCATCGTGCGCGCACGGAGAATCCATCGCATGCTCAGGAGATACAACATGACAGTGGCCCGGTGGTCCCTGAAAGAAACGTTGGGACAACGATGGGAGGTCATGCTGGTCGATGAGATCGGATCGCTGGATGACATCTACCGCTTCGGAGCTGTTGCCATTGTCGGCGGAACATTCGTCCCGCACGGCGGACACAATCCGATCGAACCGGCACGGTTCGGCGTTCCGGTTATCGCCGGACCGCATCATCAGCATTTTGATGCAATCATGAAAGCGTTCGCCCAGTATGAAGCAATTATTCTCGCCCGCGGTCCTGAAGGGCTTGAGAAGGCACTCACGCGCGTGCTGATCGATCCCTCTTTCGCCGGAGCACTTGGAGACCGGGGCCGCTCCGTCGTGGAAGGACTCAGCGGATCCGCCGACCGATATGCACGGTCGGTTCTTGATATCCACCTCTCTCGCCAACCATCTCATGTCGATCACGCTGGGTAAGCACGGGGTTCCTCTGGGAGAGTTCTTCGGCTTGTTTCAATCACTCCGGCTTTGCTATTGTCATCCGTTTCATCACCGCACGATGGCGAAGTTCTATGAGGAGTTTATCAGGCCGGACGATCTCTGTTTTGATCTGGGATCTCATGTTGGAAGCAGGGTCCGGACCTGGCTCTCTCTCCGGGCGCGGGTTGTCGCTGTCGAGCCTCAACCGGCATGTGCGGTCATCCTTCGAAGGATCTATGAATCCCATCCTTCCGTCGTCCTTGAAGAAGCAGCGATCGGAGAACGAACCGGAGAGGCGGAGTTCCGGATCAGCACCAGAAGCCCGCGTATTTCCACGCTCTCCCGTGAGTGGATCGGGACGATCAGGGATTCGCACCAGTTCCGCAAGGTCAGGTGGAACCGCACCGTGAAGGTCCCGGTGGTCACGCTGGATGATCTTATCAGAAAGCATGGTATCCCGGTATTCTGCAAGATCGACATCGAGGGATATGAACTGCAGGCACTGCACGGACTGTCGACCCCGCTGAGGGCACTCTCCTTTGAGTACGTTCTTCCGAGACTTGATCTCGCGGGCAGGTGCATCGGGAGGCTGGAGGAGCTGGGTCCCTACGAATTCAACTGGTCATTCGGGGAGCACATGATTTTTGATCTTGATCATTGGGTCGATGGAACCGCGATGAAACAGCTGCTCCATCGCGCCCCATCTGAATTCAGGGCCGGTGATGTCTATGCAAGACTCCGGAGTTCCTGAGATCTCATCGATATGATCATAGCACGACGATATCATCTCCGAACCCTGAAGAGAAAGCCGGAGGAGGATGCCCTCCTGTCCGATGCGCTGGACCGTCTCGTCGAGATGTTCGGCGGGGTGAAGGGGTGGGCGATCACCGGCGGCGTTTCGATTGCGCTGCACATTGGTCTGCTCTATCGTTACCATCACGACATCGACCTTCTGGTCGACCAGGCGAGCCTTCAGGCACTTGCACGACAGGCAGGCCGGTATGGATACCGGATGAACATCGAACGATGGCGTATTCCGATTCCACCCTTCGGGATGGTGCACCGGCTAACCGTGGGGCAGCCGGGCGGTCTTTTCCCTGTCGCAGAAGCCAAGCTGTATCTCCTCAGCCAATCATTGGAGAACAGGTACCTCTCGTGGCTTGATTTGACCGTTTGCACCGACTGGCAGGATCCTCCGGTCGGGCCGGTCATCTCCGCCAATCCTGCGATGTTTGGCGGGGGGTTCACGGCTGCACCCTTTTCATGCAAGGGAATACCGATTGCATCAATAAGCCATGTAAAACGTTCGAAGGAACGCAGACACAAGCCTGCGGATCGTTATGACCTTGGAGTGATCAACGCATTCCTCGGATCGCAGGGGACCCCTGCTTGAAGAACCCCTTTCATCGGACGTCAGCCGCACTCAGAAATGCGTTCCTTGGCCTCTGCGTGTCTGCCCTCCTCTTCTGGCTCGTCGTCACTGAGCCCCCCGACTCTTCACCGGTTCTTGGCAGTCGCATTGATTCGACAGCGATCGATCTCTTTACGAACGAAGCAGAGCAGTTGCGCACCAGGGGATTGCAAACGGGAGTTCTCTCCGTCGGGTGGGCACGCCGTTCCATCACGCCTGCGATCGGTACACCCACATACGGGTACCGGGCCCGACTCGGACGCGGCATCACTTCGATTGCGGACAGTGTCTTCGTCTATGCGGTCGCGGTCGCTGCCGGCGAAGGACCGCCTGTCGTGTTCCTTTCCGCCGAGATCTGTACATGGGTTCGCCCGGTGTCGGACCGGGTGCTGGATCGTGTCGCATCGATGATCGGAACCAGGGATGTCTACTTTCTGGCCACGCACACGCACAGCGGTCCCGGCGGGTATGCAAAGGGATACATTGACAGGTTGATCATGGGCGGAATCGACGAGAAGCAGATCGATCTGCTTGTGAACCAGTCGGTCCGGGTTGTCCGCGATGCACTCGCCGATCTCTCCCGCTCGGGGTACCGGGAGTTGACCGTTTCGTTTCCCCGGATGGTCCGGAACAGGATCGACCATCAAGGCCCGGTGGACAGTGACCTGACCCAGCTCGAGTTCGTCAAGAAAACCGGCGAGCGAGGCACTCTGATCCTGTTCGGCGCCCACGCCACAACCATCAACTCGGAATCCCGGGTCTGTTCGGGCGACTATCCATCCTCCTTGATGCGGTCACTCACAGAGAGCGGTTACGAGTTTGCAATGTTCGCCGCTTCCGTTACCGCCCAGAACGGACCGGTTCTCGGCGGAAGGCGGGCCTCGGACGAGAGAACCTCCGTCGCATCCAGTTACGGTACGGCGATCGCTGAAGGAATTCTCGCCAACCCGGCCCGTGCAACAGTTCCGTTCAGAGATTCCATCGAGACAGCTTCGGTTCTTCTCGGGTTTCCGCTCCCGGAGTATCAGTACAGATTCATGGGCAGGATCCTGCGACCCGGGATCACCAGAATGATCTTTGCGGACGAGAGGGGTGGGACCATCATGCATGGAATCAGGCTTGGGAGGGTGCTGATGATCGGTCTGCCATTCGAAGTCAGCAGCGTCATGTCCGGGGAGGTAAAATCACAGAGAGGCGATGATGAGACAAGCATCGTGTTCACCGGCTTCAACCGTGACGATTTTCTGTATATCGTGCCGGAACGATACTATGAGACAGAATCGTACGAACCGCGGGTTTCTCTGTTCGGACCGTACTTCGAAGAGTATGTACGGACACGGTCGCTTGACATGATCGATCTGCTTTCGGGACTGGACCCCGCGGTTGACTAGCGGTCGGTGGACGAATTCTGATCGCCCGATGATTTCTGCCACTTCAGATTCGACGTGATGCCGATGGTCGTCATCTTCATGATCCTTCTCATCCTGTGCATCATATTGTCGAACATGAGGGGCTTCGAGAAGGCTGATTTGTCGCTTTCGGAGAGAAGATCAGGACGGAGGCGCGATTTGATCCGGAGGAGCTCCCGGTCGTATTGCTCGACGACCCCCTTTCTCAGCCGGTCATGGAGCCAACGGGGCCAGGACGGAAGAAAGCCATGGAGTTCAAAATCAATGATGCCGGGAGACCCGTCATCCCGGACAATAATATTATGACCCATGTCGTAGTGGATGACGCCTCTGTCAAGGATGGCATCGAGACACCGTCTGGTTTCCTCAAAAAAAACCTCACCCACACAGCCCGGTCCCAGTTCATCGCTGTTCGTCCCGTCCAACAGCTCGATCAGTATCGCATGGCGCCCGACACGGCCATGGAACCGGGGAATCCCCGGGATCCCCCCCAGCCTCCGATACGCGCATGACTCCCGCCAGGCGAAGAACCGCCCCAGCATTCGCAGGATCGTTCCGGACTCTGAGGAGAAATCCTTCAGGATGAACTCGGTATCGTGGAATCGAACACGATACAGCGAGGCCCGGTAGTCCCTGTCAGGAAGGTACCGCCCCAGTACTTCTATCGATTCACGGGGGATAATTGCAGCCCTGCTCACGCCTGCCGGGATCCCTTCCTTTCTTGTGATCCGTCCGAACTTTCCATCCTCAACCGTGACGGAGTGACGTCCTTGAGAGAGGATGGGTAGAATCCGATCCTGCCATCCAGTTACGACCTTTCCAGAATCGCTTCCATCTCATCCATAATCCTGTTCATCTTATCCATCGTCCGGTCGAACGGCCCCCTGGTTGTCAGGTCGACCCCGGCCCGTTTCAACAGATTGACAGGGTAATCGGAGCCACCGGAAGAAAGGAGTTCGAGATATCGTTTGCGCGTGTCTTCATCCCCGCCGAGCACTTTTCCGGAAAGGTCCACGGAAGCGGTGTAGGACGTTGCATACTGGTAGACATAGAAATTGTAATAAAAATGGGGAATGTAGGCCCACTCACTCTGCATAACATCGTCCACCACACACACGCCGCCGTCGTGACCGTAGTACTTCCTGGTGAGGTCCCGGTACATCTCGTTCAGACCATCCCCGGTCAGTGATTCACCCTTCTCCACCTTTTCGTGAATCATCAGTTCAAATTCCGAGAACTGCGTCTGACGAAAGACCGTTCCCCTGATTGCATCCAGCTCATTCCCGAGCAGTGAAAGGCGGACATCGTCATTCGGGGCATTCTTCAGCATGAAATCCATCAGCAATGCCTCGTTGAAGGTCGAGGCGACTTCGGCGACAAAGATCGAGTAATGGGCTGTCGGATAGGGCTGGTTCTTGTTCGAGAGATAGCTGTGCATCGTATGTCCGAGCTCATGCGTCAGCGTACTCATGTCGTCATACTTCCCATTGAAATTCAAAAGCATGTACGGATGCACGTCGTACACACCTCCGTTCGAGTAGGCGCCCGACCGCTTACCGTCGTTCGGGTAGACATCCACCCACCGGTCGGACAGGGCCGTGCGCGCGACGGAACAATAGTGCTCCCCCAGCGGTGACAGAGACGCAAGAATGCGTTCCGTCGCTTCCTCATACGTATACCGGAGGTCAAGATCCCGGACAAGCGGACAATACAGATCGTAGTAATGCAACTGATCCACACCCAGAATGCGCTTTCGCAGGGAGAGGTACCGGTGGAATGTCGGAAGGTTTTCGTTGACCCCTGTGATCAGTGACCGGTACACATCCGTCGGAATGTTTCCTCCGTCGAGTGCCTTCTCGAGGCAGGAATTGTACCGTCTTGCCTTCATGTAGAAATAATCCTTTTTGATCTGCGCGGCCAGCTGTGCCCCGAATGTTCTGCGGAACTCGTTGATCTTTCCGAAGAAGAGGGCGAAGGCCTGTTTCCTGTCCTCACGGTTGAACGACGCCCGCTGAAGCGAGAATGACGGCTTGTCCAATTTCAGCGTTGTGCCATCCGCCTGCACCATATCCGGAAAGGGGAAATCAGCGTCAGCGAACGTGTTGTACACCGACGATGGACCGTCAGCCATAAGCCCCGATTCAGCCAGAATCCGCTCTTCTCCTTCCGTCCCCGTATGCTCCTTCCGGCGCATCAGGTCAAACAGTTCATGACGGTAGTCGGCGAGACGCGGCTCCTGTTTCAGAAAAGCCTCGATCGTTTCCGGAGTGAAGCCTGCGATGATCTCAGGCTGAATAAATGAAGACACCGAAGAGAACTCCGCACCCACCTGGCTTATTTCCTGTTCCATCCCTGCATACACCGAATCACGGGTATCCAGATCCGATTTCATACTGGTATAACAATAGAGCCGGACGAATTGTTTGCTCAGGCGCGAGACGGTATCGAGACACTCGAACAGAACATCCGGAGATGATGCAAGTTTCCCCCTGAACCCCCCGATCGAGGGGAGAGCCTGAATGAGCGACGCCTTTTCCTGGCGCCAGGCTGAATCTGTCGGGTAGATATCCTCGAGCCGCCATTTGTATTCCTCCGGTATCCTGCTGCGATCCCTGACCAGATGGTATTCCGTCGTTGCAGTTTCTGCCATTACGAACCCTGGTTGTTGTACGTTGTGTTTCTTTATTGAGCCGGCGAACCGGCAAGAACCAGTGTCCCGGCCGGTGCACCGGAGTTCCCTTTCGGTTCAGCCGTAACGATGAACATCTCTTTCCCTTTCCCCGACGGCTCCGGGATCCGGTCAAGAACTTCCAGGATCGTACCGGATGGGGCAGGGAGGAGCAGGATGCCGCTGGATGGTTTCCCGCCCGCGACGGACCACAGCCTGTATTCCCCGCCGGACGAAAGGCTGTCCAGCCCGCGGAGGTATATGATCCCGAGACGCCGGTCCCGGTCCCACAGCATCCTTCCGCCGGTATGGCCCGTTTTGCCGGGTCCGCTCATATAGACAAGTTCAGCCTGCTCCGATCCGAGCACCGAGAGGACTGTCTGGTTCCGGAGCAGTCCGGCTTCAAGCTCTATCACCCTTGCATTCTGATCCTCCAGAGTTCCAAGGATGGAGACGACAAAGATGCCGAAACCGGCCACCATGACGAGTCCTGTCACCACCAGTCCGATGCCCATGTACCGGCGCCAGCCAACCGGGGTCGCCGGCGCAGGTCGTTCAGGTGTGTTCATCATTCCTCATGGAAAATACAGCCCCGCTGAACTTCCGACCCATTGCTTCCCCCTGTTCTGGTCTACTCCCATCATTTCTCCCCGGCCCATGCGGACAAGGTTGTTCACGGCGATCGGCTGGTCGTCAGGCCAGAAATACATCATTCGGATCTCACACTTGGTCTTTCCGTGCGGCGTATCCACCAGACCCTGATAGTCCACCTTCTCCTGCAGAATATAGTTCTGCCTGTCGGCCGCGGGGATGTTGTCAATGTCCTCTCTTGAGGGGTTCATCAAGACCCCGCTGCCGGCGAAGGAAAAGAGAGGCTTGAGGACCCATCCTTCCAGGTCCTTCGGCAACGAGCTGTCTGAAACGAACAGGGAACGCGGTACAGCAGGATGCTTCAGGAAGGGAATTGAGAACTTGCTCAGCGTAAAGTACCAGTTCGGGTGTCCCGCCCATTCCACATCGACATCATCGGAGAAATTGAACGGCAGTTCGGCGCCTGACCGGAGCACCTCGTCCGCAATCGTCCTGTTGTAGATCCTCCGGATCTGAATCTTCTTCCCTTCGTGGCGGTAGAACAGCAGCCGGCCCTCCTTGATCAGATCACGCTTGTTCACCGTCCTGATTCCGCACACCCGGTCGGTCAGGATAAAATCAACCCTCGTTTTCTGCAGATGGGGATCGAGTTCGAGCAGTACCACGTTCTCCGGATCGTGCGAACGGAGAATTACCTTCCGGAACATCTCGAAGTAGGTATCGGTGGTGAGTCCGCTCATCAGCGACGTCAGCGAGCGGGGAAGGTCGTACATCTCCCGGTACTGCTGCGTGAGCACTGTCTGATACACGAACATGGTTGGGAACCCCTGCATCTCGATCAGCTTCGGAACCACCTGTCCGTTCCCATCAACGGTCAGTCCGAAATCGACGGCAACGAACAACGGATGCGGATTCTCGTTCAGTGCGCGGAAACGGGCCGGGATAAGAGCCCTCGCCTGCTGAAGGACATCCTCCTGAGCCATCGCCTGAGTAATCAACTCCCTGCCATATGTGGCGATCGTCCGAACCAGGTCCGTCGGCAGGAACACGGGGGTCTCTGAAATCCTGAACGGAATGTGATCACCGCACAGGAAATCCATACGCCGCAGGAACCGGGCGTAGTGTTCCTCTGTAAAGTTCATATTGAACTGCTTGCGGAGATCAGAAAGCATGAGGATGGTCAGGGAAATGTGGAAGGATCCATCGGCCGCAGGACAGAGTACCCATGCGGACTCAACCAGGACAACTGTCAGATGAGAAACTCTCCGCTCTTCATGATCCGGTGATCATCGATCCAGATGTCGAACTTCGTACCGACCACATCGATATGCGTCGACGAACTCCAGTCCGCACCGGTGTGTTCAGCATAGGGGTGACCGAATGCGATGTGAACGCCGGGGATCTTTTCGTCCTGGAGGATCTGGCCGATCACATGACGGAGGTGGATATTCGTCCCGATGGCGAACTCCCCGACACGATCGCTGTTTCTGTCCGTATGGGTGTAGTCCCAGAATTCCTTCTCGAGTTCCTTGTTCGAACAGACCGCGGTCACGATGCGGCTGTCCCTGATCGTGATGGTCAGCGGTGAAGAATCCATCAGGCCATACTTCGAACAAAGATAATCACCCACGACCCCGTCGACTACGTAGGTACCATTCACATTCCTGGGGGCAGTCAGAACCTCCCCGCCGGGGAGGTTCCCCCATTTCTCGGCGGTGATGATTCCACTCGTTTTCAGCCATTTGAGCGAGGGAGAGAATTCCCCGGTAATATCGGTCCCTGCCGGAGTCGTGGCCCTGATCCGTTTTCCTTTTCGGGCAAGGTCGATCACCTTCCTGCTCAGCCGATCGACTTCATTGAAATCAGCTCGCATCCCTTCGTTCATGATCTGCCGGCTGACGTTGATCATATGACCATGGCGCAGACCATGTTCACCGACCACCTTGGTCATCTGCATCCTGGTCCGGAGTTCTCCCGGCTGTCCCCAGGCAGCGTAGACGCTCACCTGGCTCGTGCGGAGGTCGTCGAGAATCGCCTCCGGCATCTCAGTATGAGGCCGTTTGCCAAAGTGTTCCAGCACAAACAGATTGCAGACTGCTCCCACTTTCTCCGCTTCGAGCTGAATGCTGACAGCGATATCATGTGTCTGCTCATCGGTGATGAGCGTGACTTTCTCTCCCTGCTGCACCTTGAGGCAGACATTGACCGCATTGTACGCGCCTTGCATCAATTCGTCATCCGTGAGAACATCTCTTTGATATGCCATAATTCCTCATCCGACCTTGGATGCGGAACCGACTTCCGCACCAAGGCCAACCTTGGTTTGTTCGATAATATAATCAACGACTGCTTTTAAGTCACCTGTTTCCTCAAAGACCCTCAGCTGCCGGTCCGCACCAGTCCCTTCCTTCAGAATCGACCTGACAGATTCGACTTCCTTCCTGCTCCCCAGCTGGTCCAATACAGGATCGACAAACTGAAGTAGTTCCTCTGTGAGATCGGACACAGACACCTCGGTTTTCTTCCCGAAATCGATAAGCTTTCCATTAATCCCGTATCTGCTCGCCCGCCATTTGTTTTCCATGATCAGGGCACGGCGGTACAGGCGGAATCCGAGATTCGACTTGTACAAACTGTACAACCTGGCAATAACGGCCTGCATCAACGCGGCAAGGGCGATGGTTTCATCGGCCCGCATCGGAATATCGCACACCCGGAACTCGAGCGTCCCGAAGAAGGGATGGGGTCTGATATCCCACCAGATCTTCTTTGCATTATCGATACAGCCGGTTTTGATGAGCAGGTTCACGAAATTTTCATATTCGCCCCAACTCTGAAAATAGTCGGGGATATTTGTCCTGGGAAATTTGTCGAAGACCTTGCACCGGTATGACATCAATCCTGTATTGCGACCCATCCAGAAGGGGGAATTCGTTGAGAGAGCGAGGATGTGGGGAAGGAAGTACCGGGCAGCATTCATCAGATGGATCGCAGCCTCCTTGTCCTCCACGCCGATATGCACATGGAGGCCGAAAATCAGATTCGCCCTCGCCACCTGCTGCATATCCTCGACAATAGTTTTGTACCGGTCATCCGGGAAGATCCCCTGCGTTGTCCAGTCCGCAAACGGATGTGTCCCGACAGCAGCGAGTCGAAGTCCGTTCTCCTCCGCCAGCCGGACCATATGCTGCCGGAGTTCGATCACTTCAGCCCTTGCCTCTCCGATGTTCTTGCAGATACCGGTGCCAACCTCGACGACTGACTGATGCATTTCCGGTTTGACCCGTTCCGCAAGCTGCATCTTTCCCTTGGCGATGATCTCGGTGTGGACATGAGACCGCAGATCCCGGGTGACCGGGTCGACGGTCTGAAACTCCTCCTCGATACCAAGTGTGAATGTCGGCTCCATGCGTCCCCTACTTTCCGGTTGTTTTCGCGCTCTTTTTTCGTACAGGTTTTTTCGTCACTGCCTTCTTCTCACCGTTCCCCTCACCGTTCCCCGAACCATGAAGGAAGGCGCCCCACCGGTAGTCCCTGGCCTGGTCTTTCGCACCGCTGGCTGCACGGTCAACCAGCATCCTGGCCACAGCATCAACAATCCATTCGAAGTTCTCCTGTCCCACCGAATGATAATCGGCATCGGGGGCAGGGTTCAGAAAATCGATCGCGTAAGGGATGCCGTCACGCACGGCAAATTCAACGGTGTTCAGGTCATAACCAAGTGCGCGGCAGAGGGTACGGCAGTCCTTCACGATCCGTGCTTTCAATGCAGGATCAGTGGGCGGCGCATCTCTGACGTACCGGCTCTCGAACGGCTGACGCGGATCGTACGGCATGACATGGACTTCTTCCTGCCCGATCACATAGCAACGGAAATAACTGTCGAACTCGATCCCTTCCTGCAGGGTCATCACCATATCCTGTGTCTGGTGATAGTAATGAAAGAAATCTCCTTCATTATGAATCTTGTAGACATGTTTCCAACCGCCGCCGCTGTACGGCTTCAGAAACGCGGGGAACCCCACATATTCAAAAACTTCATCCCAGGGAAGGGGAAACACCAGGTTGCGCATTGACTGCGAGGTTGTCTGCGGCGGGTGCCTGTGTGACGGAAGCAGAACTGTTTTCGGTGCCGCCACTCCGATTTTCGGCGCGAGCGCGTAGTTGAAATACTTGTCGTCGGCGGACCACCAGAACGGGTTGTTGATCACCTGCGCCCCATGGAGAATCGCGTGCTTCAGATATGAACGATAATAAGGAATGTCCTGACTGATTCGATCAAGAATGACGTCATATCCTGTAGGAGCATCCATCCTGGTCACGCCGAGCTGGACAAACTCAGCCGTAACGCCGGCGTTCATTCCGTTAATTCGTTCCACCAGGGCGGGTGGGAATGTGGTCTCCATGCCAAAGAGGATACCTACTCGTTTCATATCATACTCCTGATTGAGGAAGAAACAGAGGGCCTCGAAGCCCCCTGAACAGTATCAACGTGTCAGAATATCGGGGTTGTTAGGGCAGAAGTGCATTTACTATATAGAGAAAATGGTCCGGAGAATCAAGAAACCTCCGGGCCGGGCGCTGACTTCTCAATAGTACACATGGATGGAATGATCACTTTCCGTTCGTTATCGGATCAGCATCATCCTTCTTGTTTCAAAGAACCGGTCTGCCCTGAGCTGATAGTAATACACGCCGCTGGAGAGGTTCCTTCCGTCAAACGAGCGGGTATACTGTCCGGGCTCGAGGCTTTCATCCAGGATGGTTGTGACCTCTCGACCGTTCAGATCGAACACCGTGATCCGCACGGGTCCTCTCTCGGCTACAGAAAAACTGATCTCTGTGGAAGGATTGAACGGATTCGGATAATTCTGACGGAGCGAGAACCGGACCGGTGGAGTCTCAATGGTTCCGGTAACAGATGTCTGAATGTCGAGCATATCCCGTTCATACACGCCGTTACTGTGTGTGACCGCCCGGATGATCCGGGGACCTGTCGCGAGACTGAGATCCGAGATCAGCACTGCTTCAGGAAGCCCGGCATCCCACGTCATCCAGTCGCTCCCTCCGACCGTTGATACGAACACACCGATATCTGTTCCCACGTACACCACCTCCGGGTTGGCCGGATCAACGACCAGGGCGGTTGCCGGAACATCGGGAAGCGATCCGGTCATATCTGTCCAGACGCCACCTGCGTCCGTTGTTTTGAACACATGTGAGGAATCGAACCCGCCGTACGCAACATAGACGACCGACGGGTCGGAAGGGTCGACTGCGAGATCGAGCGGGTACCGGTCAGGCAGAATCCCTGTAATGTCGGTCCAGGATGCCCCGCCGTCCGTTGTTCTGAAGATATGAGTGCGGTCGACAAGAGGCGCAGTGCCGACATAGACCGTGTCGGTTCCGGAAAACGACATTGCCATCGAGATCGCCGGATTCCCGTCAAGTGACGAACCGCCGTTTGTTGCGGACCAGGTGGCGGATGCGTTGGTGCTCTTGAAGATGATACTTCGTCCGAAGTAAAGGACATTGGGATTGGATGTCGAAAGCACGAACGGTGTATTCCAGCTCGACACGCCGCCGTTCAAACCGGTGCTTGACCACTGAAAGGAGTTACCGCGGTTTGTCGATTTGTACATCGACCCGCCTCCTCTGTTTCCCGCATACATGATAAAATCGTTTCCCTGATTAATTGCAGTCCATCCGACCTCGTCCACAGCGCCGTTGACCCAGTTTTCCGACCCGGTGTACATCCACCCGAAGTGATCCTGGACCTGGCCGTGGGCCCGCAGGGGATCGCTCGCCGAGCTCGAGAAACCGTTGTAGAACTGAGCCGCTTCGATTCCTTCACCCACAAAATAGAAATTCCCTCCGAAATCATCGGAGCGCCAGATCCCTCCGTCATGGGCGATGTACAGAACGTCGGGGTCATCGGGGTGAAGGGCGAAGGAGTGATAGTCTGCCCAACCCCCTTCGATCTGCGAGAACGATGAACCGGAGTTCGTGGAGAGGTACAACTGCTGAGCTCCCCGGACGATCCGCGTCGGGATTGTGGGATGGACGGCCACAAATCTCGCATAGAAGCCCTGAACATCACTCCGATTGTCAGTATTCGTGAGAGTCCAGCTCTCGCCGAAGTCGGTCGAGATATAAAACGTTCCGACGGTTGTGGTACTGTCGGAAATGCTCAGGTAGACGGTGTCCGGGTCACTCCTGTACTGTCCCAGGACAGCCATCCCGGAGAACGAAGGAAAGCCTCCTAACTGGACAAAGCTCATGCCGCCGTCGGTGGATCGGTAGATCCCGTGGCCGGCACTCGCAAAATTTCCACAGGTTGCAAGGACCAGTGTTGTGTCGTTCGGGTGGATCAGCAGGTCACGTGCCATGATCGCGTCGAGGGTCATCTCCCAACTGCCGCCGGCATCGGTTGACCGGTAAACACCTTCAGAGGTTGCTGCTATAACCGTGGACCTGTTAAGAGGATTGATGCAAATCGCCGGAACGCCGCTCCGGTCGTTGTATGACCAGTCGAGGCTGTGGGTCCATGTTACTCCCGCATCAGTGGTTTTCAGGATTCCCATACCGACACTCCCCCTCGTGGTCCGAATCATGATGCCACCGTTGGAAATCTGATAGCGGTACAACTCGCCCGTGCCGATGTACACGGTACCGGTATCAACAGGATCGATCGCAATCGCATTCACTCCAAGGACCGGAAAGCCGGTGGTGATCCTCTCCCAGTCACCGGCGATCCCCCCTGAGAAGGAGCGCCACAATCCACCCGCAGCAGCACCGGCGTAGATCGTAGAAGGATTGAGCGGATTCAATGCAACGCTGATCATCCGGCCACCGAAATTGTTCGGGCCGATGTAGGTCCAAACCGAGTCAGATTCAAGACCGGCTACGGGTCTAAGAAGTCGCTTCTGCGTGAATGCTTCGAAGTAGTCAGCCCTTCCGATGTCACCG
>JAOUDE010000312.1 GCA_029859455.1 Ignavibacteria bacterium
CCAGCTTTACGTTTGTCACCGCATCATTCCAGGGAATCACCGTGGGCGGGAATGCGAAGCCGCTCTTTGTGGATGAAGACTCTGACGGTGACAGCGATCTCCTTATCGGCGGGTCTGACGGTTCCCTGCATCTCTACCGGAATGACGGTCCGCCTGAGAATCCGCTCTTTTCTTTCGTGACCGCGACCCATGCTGAGATTGAACCTGTCTGGGAATGCGCTCCGGCCGCCGCTGATCTCGACGGGGACGGCGATAGCGATCTTGTCATCGGTTGCCAGCGGGGAGGACTGGATCTGTATTACAGGACCGGGACGACTTCCGTTGATCCGGGCATACAGGCCGGTGTGCCGCGACAGACTGACCTTTTGCAAAATTATCCGAATCCATTCAATGGCACTTCCACCCTGGAATTTCACCTGCCTGTCCGCAACGGCAGTGAAGCAACGGCGCCGGTCAGCCTGACGATCTATGATATGCTCGGGCGCGAGGTCGCGACGCTGGTCGATGAGAACCTTCCGCCCGGCAACCATCGGTATCAGTGGAACGCCACAGGACTTCCGAGCGGTGTCTACTGGTACAGACTCCGGTCCGGCGGTGTCGACGAAACGAAACGGATGGTGCTGATCCGTTAGGATGCGATTACACCCCGGACCTCCCGCAGCAAGAATTCTCTTTTCATCTCTCCCGCCGATTCGTACATTTGCTTCATGAATTCCAATCCTTCCATGGAAACGATTTTTTCCGAGGATGGCCCCCTGACCATCCTTCCGGGATACGAGTTCCGCCCACAGCAAAGGGCAATGGCGGCCGCGATCGGGCGGGCGTTGGAGAACCGGAAGCATCTGGTGGTGGAAGCGCCGACGGGGATTGGCAAGAGCATCGCTTATCTTGTCCCGGCGATTCTGTACGCCAAAGCGGAGGGGAGGAAGGCGATTGTTTCAACCCACACGAAGAACCTCCAGGAACAATTGCTCCGGAAGGATGTGCCGATCGTCCGATCTCTCCTTGACGAGCCGTTCCGGGCCGTGGCATTCAAGGGACGCCGCAACTATCTCTGCACAACCCGCCTCGCCCGTGCTCTGAAGCAACAGAAACGTTTGTTTGATTCGGGTGAGTATGATCAACTCCGGCGCATTGATGAGTGGTCGCGCACGACCCCGGAAGGAGACCTGGACGATCTGCCGTTCGCGCCGACGGGATCCGTCTGGCAGCAGGTGTCATCCGAAAAGGGTGCGTGTTCTCCCACCATCTGCGAGCCGACATGTTTCTTTCAACAGGCCCGGATCAGGGCGCGACACGCCGACCTCGTGATCATGAACCATGCGCTCTTCTTTACACTGTTCGCTCTGAAGGAGTCCGAAGAATCACTCGTGTTCGAAAACGATTTTGTGATTTTTGATGAAGCGCATACGCTCGAGCAGGTTGCAGGAACCGGAATCGGCAAAACACTTTCCCGCTCTCAGGTTCTGTTTGCGCTTCACCGGCTCTACAATCCCTCCACGAAGAAAGGACTCCTGGCCCGGCAGAAGATGAAAGCCAGGAAGGAGCTGATTGCCGGCGCGACGGAGGCTGTCGGATCGTTCTTCGATGCGGTCGCTCAGGTTGTGCGGAATGCGGGCGGCCGGGCGCAAACGCTCCGTGTCCGGACTCCGGGACTTGTCGCCGATTCCGTGACCGATGTGCTCCGGGCCGTTCAACGGGCAGTGGAGGATTGCAGCTCGATCGATTCGATGAAGAAGGAAAAGGATGAGCTGGCTGCGGCGAACCGGCTTCTCTGGGAGGCGGAGGTGCTCATCCGTGAGTTTCTGGAACAGTCAGACCCGCGCGCCACGTACTGGGTGGAACTGAGTCCGGGGAGGTCGGGGAACCTGATGCTCCGTACAGCGCCCAGCAGCATCGCCGAGAGTGTCGGGGCGAGTCTGTTCAGGGAAGGGACGTCGGTGATCATGACGAGCGGGACCCTTTCAGTCGCTCATTCCCTCGAGTATTTTCAGAACCGTCTCGGCGCCGGATCGGCGGAGACACTGATTCTCGACTCACCGTTCGATTTTCAACAGCAGATGCGCCTCCAGCTGGTACGTGACATTCCGCCGCCGACCGACTCCGGTTACGAAGCACAGCTGCCGGAGGAACTCTTCCGGGCGATTATGCAAACGAAAGGGAGGGCTCTTGTCCTGTTTACAAACACCCGGCTGATGAATCAGATGGCAGATTTGCTGCGGGACAGGATCGGTGATGAAGGGCTGACATTGTTTGTACAGGACGGAACCGTCAACCGCCATCACCTGCTTGAGAAGTTTCGAAATGATATCAGTTCGGTTCTGTTCGGACTGGACAGCTTCTGGATGGGAGTCGATGTTCCGGGGGAAGCGCTGGGACATGTGATTCTCACACGCCTACCGTTTGCCGTTCCCGACCATCCTCTGATGGAGGCACGAATGGAGATGATCGCACAAAGGGGCGGAAACTCCTTCATGGAATACACCCTGCCGGAAGCGATCCTGAAATTCAAACAGGGAGTCGGACGGCTGATTCGCTCCCGTGCCGATCGGGGTGTCGTCACCATCCTTGACTCGCGGATCGTCAGCAAGCGGTACGGATCGCTCTTTCTCGAGTCCCTGCCGCCGTCCGGCAGAGAGATACTCCTTGGCGACGGGAGCACCGTCGATCTGACCGCCGATTACTCCTGACCCCTGCCTTGTTTCTTGGTTCTCCGATTACTACTTTGATTGTGATCCCCCTCGCGCACGACCTCAGAAAGCTATCCACCACAATCCTGCGGACGTTCCATGACCAGAATGACTCTTTTCCTTGTGTCCCTGTTCCTGAGCACTGCTCTTACCCCGACACTGTCAGCGCAGAATACGGGAACCGATTTCTCAGACTCTGTCGTCGATGTGTTCGGCGGCCTGGATCCTTCGGAGATCACAACGGGAAGACTGTATGACCGGGTTGTTCCTCTCTCAGGGATCGAACGGTACTCCGGATCATCCTCTGTCACGCCTCTGGATACACGGAAATGGAAGCAGCTCTACTTCGAGATGCTGAGGTCATCGATCAATTCCTCAGAACTTCCGGAACTCCGTGATCTGGATGCGCGCGTGCAGGCGCGTGTCCGTTCCGGCGTGATTCCGATTGCGATTCTGGATCTCGGTTTTAACAGCCTCAAATCAGATGCCGTGGACCGCGGTCTGGTTGAAACGAGGAACGGGCGGTTTGCCGACCTTCCCGGGAGGACCGAGTCGCCGTATGAGACAAGGAACGTGTTTGCGGCCGTCTCCCTCAGGCCTCATTCCTACAACGCGACCGTGACATTCGGCCTGGAAGAAGATTTCCTCTTTTCCGAGGATCGTTCGGCGACGATCGAGATCGACTTTGATGACGGCCTCGGGTTCAGGAGCGTTTCACGCAACGGGACGGTGCAGGTCAGCTATCAGTCCGCCGGCATCAGGACGATCACTG
>JAOUDE010000313.1 GCA_029859455.1 Ignavibacteria bacterium
CACCAAGCTGTGGAAGAGAATGCCAGCCGCGATCGCACCGAACACCAACCCTCTCGGCAATGCACCCACCGCCGCTCGTAGGACGACAATACTAAGAGGGAGCGACAGAAGTAGACCGGTCGCGGTCCCGGGTGAGTATCGATCGACCATCATGCTCGCGACCGCGTGCAAGACTCCATTGAGGCCCATCAGTGCAGCTAGAGAAGCAACGATCCAGGCTACCCGTCGTTCCCGAAACGCAACCAGCGTTGAGATTGTGAACAACACAAACCCAACGGCATTGATGAGAAGAAATCGCTCGTCTGTCACGCCATTTCCCACAGCGTAACGGGTCCACTCGGGAAACCCACCAAACCACTCGTCCGCCTGGTGGAGCAGGAGCACGACAGGTAACAGCAAGGCCACCCGCGGTGGGAAAGAGGCGCGATCGGTTGGTTGACTCGTCATTTAGTCATCCAGTGGGCTCTAGACGGATGCCGGGGGGGGGGCCAGTGTCGCACGCCTGAAAACCTCACACATCAGCTCCAACCTCATTCGCGGATGCCGGCGGGAGATCGTGGAAAAGATAGCGACGGAATGGGCGGAAGTCAAGGAAGGAAAGAGGCCGGAAGTCAGAGGTCAGACGACAGAGATCAGAGGCTGAATGTCCGCCAAATGACCAAATCTCAAAATGACAAAATCCTCCAATCCCGTTCATCCCCAGATCAGATTTACAACCCAGACAGAGGCCAGGATTCCCGCGAGGTCAGCAATGATCCCCGCCGGAACAGCATGTCGTGTCCTGTACACGGCGACGGAACCGAAGTAGACCGCGAGAACGTAGAACGTGGTTTCCCCGCTTCCCATCATGACAGAAGTGAGACGGCCGATAAAGGAATCAGCCCCGTATTCGCTGACTGTCTCCGATAACACCCCAAGCGCCCCGCTGCCGGAAAGCGGACGCATGATCGCCATCGGAAGAGCTTCGGCCGGCATGCCGATCAGATTGGTCACCGGGGAGAGGAGCATGGCGAGAAAATCCATCGCACCGCCTGCCCTGAACACACCGATCGCAACAATCATTGCAACCAGATACGGAATAATCCGGACACCGACATTGAACCCTTCTTTGGCACCAACGACGAATGCTTCGTACACCTTGACCTTCTTGATCGCGCCGTAAACGACGATGAAGACGACGATCACTGGAATCGCGAGCACTGAGATCAGGCCGACCAGTTCTGCAAACAGTTTCATCGGTCCCCTCCTTCCTCGAGCTGACGCCTGTAGACCCGGAGCTTTGAGAGGAGACGGACGGTCGTTATCCCGACGATTGTCGAAATGCTGGTTGCCACGATGGCGGGACCGAGGATTTCCGCCGGGTTGGCAGAACCTGCCGAGGCGCGGATCGCGATCACGGTCGCGGGTATGATCTGAACGTTGCTCGTGTTGATCACCAGAAACGTACACATCGCATCGGTGGCAGTTCCCACCTTCTTGTTCAGCTTGTTCAGCTCTTCCATCGCCTTGAGACCAAGCGGGGTGGCGGCGTTGGCGAGACCGAGCATGTTGGCGGAAATACTCATCACCATCGCCCCCATCGCGGGATGGTCGTGCGGCACGTCGGGGAAGAGCCGGCTCATCACAGGACGGACGATACCCGAGATCACGCGGACCAGGCCTGATTCTTCCGCGATCTTCATCAAGCCGAGCCAGAGCGCCATGATGCCGATCAGTCCGATCGCCAGTGTGACGGCCACCTTCGCCGATTCCACCACTCCTTCATTGGTGATGCGCTGGAGCGCAGGATATCCCTCATCCGGTCCGAGCAGATCGGACCCGGCCGCTGTGAGAACGCCGATGACGATCAGAGAGAGCCAGATATGGTTTAGCATGGAAGCATCCTTTGGCTATGAAAGAGCTGGGGCAGCTCAGCCTGTTCGTTCATTCGGTCGGTTCGGTCTGATATTCGAATAGTCAGTCCGCTGAGCCGTTTCGGTCATTCGGGCTTCGAATTTGTTTCGTGCTTCGATATTCGAATTTCGGATTTTGCTGCTAGAACTCCAGCTTCACCCCGAGACCCACCGAGTACTCCGTCCCGAGGCTCACCTGCGGTGCGAGCCTCAGAGACAGATCTTCGCCGACATCGAAATCGTACAGGTTCGCATCCACATACGCATCCACCATGTTGGCAAGGTAGAGAATGACAAAATACCAGACAAACGCGTCGCGCTGGTTCTTGTAAAAGTCTCTTGTTGCGAGCAGGCTCGAGTTGCCGTCCGGGTCTTCCTCGGTCTTGCTCTCCTCGTACTGGTTCCGGAAGTCTTCTGCAAGGTTGTCGTTCCGGATCCACTCCGCAACAAAGTACCCCCCCAGTCCGACCACGATCGGTATCTTCCAGTACGATTCATTGTAGAACTGCCCGGCGCCCGGAAGGATTGCGGAGAGTCCCACAGCAAGGCCCGGAGACTTCGACATACGG
This sequence comes from Ignavibacteria bacterium, assembly GCA_029859455.1. Lineage (GTDB taxonomy): Bacteria > Bacteroidota > Ignavibacteria > UBA10030 > UBA6906 > JAOUDE01. Next base: position 2,462 of record JAOUDE010000313.1, read on the forward strand.
AGTGTCCCCGGTCTCGTTGTTTCGCCAGCGATCAGGAGACTGTCGTTATTGTGCGGAAGTGACTGGTATGCGAGGGAGTCTTCGGCAGAGAGTTCATCAGGAAGGCCGGCATGGACCTGAACGCCGCAAGCAAGCGTGGCCAGCACCATCATCAAGCCGGGCACGAGCAATCTCCGGATCCACGCTTTCATGCCGGTCGTCTCAGCGGACCACCAGGGCCACTGCCTCGATCTCAACACGGACATCCATCGGGAGGCGGCTGACTTGAACGGTTGAACGGGCAGGCGGATCCTGTTTGAAATATTCGCTGTAGACACCGTTCATGGCAGCAAAGTCACCCATGTCCTTCAGGAAGACGGTGGTCTTCACTACATGGGAAAGCCCGGAACCGCCCTGTTCAAGGATCGCCTTCAGGTTCTCCAGCACTCGTTTCGTCTGGTCCTCCACTGACCCTTCAACGAGCTTGCCCGTTGCCGGATCAAGCGCGATTTGCCCGGCCGTGAAGAGAAACGTGCCTGACGCTGAAACTCCCTGGGAATATGGCCCGATGGCACCCGGGGCTCGTGAGGTTGCAACTGTCTGACGTGACATCGATTCGGAGCTCCTTTAGCTGGGTGCCGAAAAAAGTTCTTCCCGGTCATTGCGAGCGAAGCGAAGCGATCTGAACCTTCAGCTCTCACTCGAAAAGAGAGATTGCTTCGTCGTTTCTCTCCTCGCTATGACGTTGAAACCTGTCTACACGTATGAACGGTCCTGCGAACCATCGAATAATTCGAGGAGCCGTTCCAGATCGTCAAGCGAATAGTATTCCAGCACAATCTCCCCTTTCCCGTTGCTGAGCGGTTTCACATGGACCTTTGTGCCGAGGACCTGCCGGAACCTGTCTTCCACCGCGCTGAAGGAGGCGTCAGGAGCAACACCGCTTATCGGTGCGATCTTCGCTTTCGGTCGTTTGGTCTGCGTTTTGACAAGCCGTTCAACCTGACG
>JAOUDE010000314.1 GCA_029859455.1 Ignavibacteria bacterium
GCAAGCGCAGCGAAACAGGGGTCCGGCCATTGGCGCGACTTCCAGAGTCCCGCTGGATTGAGAATCGCAAGTCGTCTTTTTCCATCCCACCCTGCATCGGAGAGGATCTGTTCTGCACGCGAACAGAGTTGCTGTCTGACCGGAAGAGAAATGGGAGATTCGAGATTGCCAAAGCTGGCAGACGCAAAGGCATTCCGCACGCGGAGACCAGCTGGAATCGGAGCGAACCTGTCGAACTCCGACCATACAGCGGGTCTGAGCAGTGTACGGAGCATCCTGCTGGCCCAGTTCCCCTGGAGATCAAGCACGGTCGTGTATTCTCTGGACCGGAGAGTCCTTGCCACGGAAACCACAGCCCTGAAGCGTTCCAGGGGGGTACGACACGCAGGGAAGAGATGGACTTCCCGGAAACAGCCAAGCGCACGAACCAGAGGGGCCGCAGAGGCTGTGGTGAGGTAGTCGGTAGCGATTTCCGGGGAATGTTGTGCCAGGGCAGACGCGAGCGGGAGCGTTATAGCGGTGTCTCCAATTGCATGGAAGCGGATCACCAGTACACGATCTGCGGGAAGGCGGTTCATCGGGTCTGTGCGCGCATCGGGGGGGTCTGCTCGATCAACGAGCCATTCCGGATCGCCATGAACTTGTCTACCTGTGGAATCTGCTCAAAATGGTGTGACAGAATAATCGTCGTCTTGTCCCTCCTCAGTTCATACAGATTTTGCCAAAATTGCTTTTCAAGAGCTGTTTCGAGCATTGCATTCGCTTCGTCGAGGACCAGGATACGGGGGTTGTTGACAAGAGCCCGCGCGACTGCGATCCTGGATTTTTGTCCGCCGCTCAACGTGTACCCCCGCTCGCCGATCACAGTTTCAAGTCCCTCAGGCAGTTCAGAAATCAGTCCGGTCAGACAGGCCGCCTCAATCACCCTGTCAAGATCCATATCTGTATCACCCGTGACGAGCAGGTTCTCCCGCAGAGTTCCCTGGAACAGAAACGGATCCTGGCCCACAAAACCGATCTGTCTCCGGAAGCGACGGATATCGAGTCCCCGGATATCTCTTCCGTCGTATGAAACAACGCCACTCAACGGACGATAAAAGCCGACGAGTAGGTTGGCGATGGTCGATTTTCCACTGCCGGACGGACCGGAAACCACAATCCAGTCACCTTCACTTATTTCAAGAGAAATATCATCTAAAAGGATTGATGTTTTGTTATAGCCGAATGTTACATGTGTAAGCTGAATAGATCCCTGCAGCTCATGGCTAGCCCCTTGTGGATCACCGAATCCTTCCGGGCCGGGCTTGAGGAGGTCTTCGACTCTCCCAAGTGCTCCGGAGACATTCTGAAACGTGAGATAGATCCGTCCGATCGAAAGGACAGCCATGGCAATCGTGTAAGCGTAGAAATAGAACGCGACCATGCTGCCCAGGGTCCAACCCGGCAGGGCATGAATTCCGGCGAGGTAGAACATCACAAGGAGCATTATGGAGAGGAGGAGGTATGCTGACTGGCTGCCGCGGAAAATCAATCTGGAGGATTGGATTTCCAGAGCCAAGGCTCTGTCGAGAAAGGAGATATATCTGTTCGTTTCACGTTCTTCATTTGCCATTGATTTCACTTCACGGATCGCGACCAGGGATTCTTCGAAGTATGCATTGGCCGTGGCATGTAGTGTCTGGCTCGAGGCCGCAAGGCCGCGGATCCTGCTGCTGAAGTGCATAACAAAAGGGAGAGGAAGGACAATGAGGAGGAATAACACAAGGGAGGCAAGGGGGTTCAGTAAAAAGGTGAGGGCAAGTCCTCCCGCGACCACGAGGAGATTCTGGGTAATCGGTGCCAGGACACTGGTGAACAAATGCTGAACCTTTCCGATATCCTCCGTGGCGCGCGAGGAGAGTTCGCCGACTTGCTGACTGCGGTGAAATGCGAGAGTCTGGCTCAGCAGATCCCTGTAAAAATCACCTCTGAGCTGATTTCTTAGTTTTAATCCAAGCGTATTCAAGGTGATCTGCTGATAGTATCCCAGCGCGGAAGAGACGATGAAGATCATGAGAAGTCCGATTGCCAGGAGGGTGATGTCTCCTACCGTTGTTCCGTCGTTGGTGAAGGAGTCGACCATCAGCTTGAGAAGCCAGGGGAAAACGAGTGAAGAAGCAGAAACGAACGCGAGGGAAAGCAGTGAAAGGGCGATTTCCCTTTTCCATTGTGCAACGTAGGATTTCAGGAAGCGAAGGCGATCCAGCGGGTTCGGGATCATGGCACTCTCTTGAACATCGTCAGGTAGTGATCTCCCATGATGTTGAATGGCGTTACCCGTGCGAGGCGGTCCTCCACCGATTCCAGGAAGGGAATCAGGGGGCGCAAGGTTGAATATGCCCGCCGTGAGGCCGGGGGAGGTGTGATCACATTGAGGCCCAGACGCATTTTCTTTCTGAAATACGGCCGAAGGGCTTTCTCGACCGCCTGCGGAGTGTGGAAAAAGACCCTGACTTCGGAACCGTGAATCGTTGCGGTTGTCCCGCCCCTGGAAAGCCTGCGGAGGGCCGATCTTCCGTTTCCGCGGCCGGCAAAGGAGAGCATCTCCCAGACACAGTAGGGGGAGAGAAGCACTGCCAGGAAGATTGCTCCGGGGTTCATCAGGGGATACAGTCGGGCTCCGACGGGACCGAGCTCTTCTGCACAGTTCAGCCCTCCCAGATTGGAGAACACGCCGTCGAATTTCTGTCCCTCCAGATCGCCAAGCTGATTGAATCCGAGCGTTCTGCATGTGATGCGGGATTCCAGCCCTGACGCCCGGACTTTCCTGTCCGCTTCCATCACCATGGCGCTTGATTCATCAGTTGCAAAGACCCGGAACCCCTCCTTTGCAAGGGCGATGGCATCCGTTCCGGTACCGCAGTTCAATTCAAGAAGAGACCCGGAAGGCGGGAAGGCGGCGAATGCATGCCGGAGAATGATCCTGCGCAGGCGCCCGGTGCCAGGTAGAGTCTGGAATTCTTCATCGTAGGATGCGGCGGCATTGTCGAACGGTGCCCCCATGGTCATGATCGCTCATGGTCCGTCATTTCCATCCCCAGCCTGGAAATCTTCGATTTAACAAATGAACTCAGAATTCCTGACCGATCCCCGGAATTCGATTGCTTGAGCTTTCTGTATCTGACTTCATTGATAAGATGCCGGGTTGCAAACCAGTAGAAGCGCTTTGACCGACGGCCGGAGAAATCGAGTGACCGGTCGGTAATTGTTTCCCACGTTCCGGGCACAATCAGGCGGTCCTTGACTTCATCATGAAACGGTGTTCCCTTGATCGGGTAGGCGAGCGTGGTCAGGAACTGATCAGGGTCCGACTCCACGAGGTGGTCGATCGTTGCATCGATGTCCGCCATCTCTTCGCCGGGATAGCCAAGCATTACGAATAGCCCGGCCTGAATCCC
>JAOUDE010000025.1 GCA_029859455.1 Ignavibacteria bacterium
ATCCCCCGGTTCCGCAGAAAATCCCCCCGCTTGTCCAAAGCACGGGGATAAGCAGGGATGTCTGTCCTCTGAGTCCGAACGACTCCCCAAGGTACACTTTCAGGCCGCCATTTAATCCGAATGAAAGCCGCCATTCGCTGGAAATCCCGCCGAGATCGGGGTTGAAATTCACGAGGCCGATGGTGAGTCCTCCGTAGGGGGTGAGGCGCCGGCCGGCGGTCGGTGCCTCATACATGGCGCCGGCCTGAATATACTGAATTGTCACATCGAACAGGTCTGAAGTGGTTCCGGTCGCAATGTTTCTGGCTGTGATGGTGGTCGACTGGTTCAGATACGAAAGTTCAAAGCGGATGTTTTCCTCTACTCGGTATCCAATCGCGCCCCCCCAGTTCCCTGCATCCTTGATACAAAATTCTGTGGGTACGCCGGTCTGGGAGAATCCTTCGATTCCTCCCCAGAACTGGTAACCGCCATATCCGGCAATCTCTACACGACCCTGAGCGTGACCGTTGATCGGCACAAGCAGGAACGGGACAAGAAACAGCAATGCGGAGCCTGTAGGTATCAAGTGCCTGGGCATGATCTGATCTTGGGGTTGTTGAAAATGAAGTGAACTATCAGACTCTTCGGAGTCGCTTCCCCTTCGGAGGAACTCAAGAAAATGGTATCTGCCAAAATATCAAATCCCCAGCTTACTTTCAACCTTGTCGCGTGAAAGTAACGGACGGCTTGCCATTCGTTTCCAGTTCCACTAGATTGAACCGCAAATCGCCTGTTCCCTGTGAGAACGGTATCCATATGAGAAAGATCTTCCTTGCGGCTCTGCTTACATCGTTATTGGTTTTACCTGGTCCCGCCAGCGTTGCTCAGATTTCCAATTACTGGAACCAGCAATATGGAACCAGATCAACTCTCCTCGGTGGAGCGGTGATCGGGAGCGTGTCTGATATGAGCGCGACCTACTACAACCCGGGAGCGATTTCACTTTTCGAAGAAGATGCGATCCTTCTCAGTGCAAGGGGATACGAGTACAGTGCACAGCGCATCAAAAACGGAGCAGGGGACGGGCGGGATCTCACATCATCGAAGATCAGCCCGCTCCCCGATCTGGTTGCCAGCTCCCTCCCGTTTGATTGGCTCGGTGAACAGGCCCTGGCGTTCTCTATCCTCGTGCGGTCACGAGGGAACTCCGCCATACAGGCGAGGGGGCCGGTCAGTCCGACAAGTCCCGGCGGGACCGCCGACACTGAGTTGATACTCTTTGACGACATGAGTGAATTCTGGGGAGGACTGACGTACAGTACCCGGCTCAGCGACAGGATCGGAGTCGGTGTAACGACGTATCTGGCTGTTCGTGACCAGGACCGCCGTTCCCAGCTTCTTGCCCAGGAGATCATGGCCAACGGCGATATCGCCGCGTCGATTCTAATCAATCATCAAACCTACATGCATGCCCGGCTGCTCTGGAAGGCCGGGATCGGCATTAATTTAAGTCCACTGACACTCGGTGCCACAATAACCACCCCGGGTGTCGGCCTTTTTGGGACCGGATCATCACTCGTGAACTCGACATCAACAGGATTTGATTTCGACGGCGACGGGATGGAGGACAACATACTTGCCGGAAGCTACCAGAGTGACGTTGATGCCGATTACCGTTCCTCATGGTCGTACGGGGCCGGTGCTTCTTATTCCTTCGGGGATGTGAAAGTGCATGTCAGCGGCGAATATATCGACGGTGTCGACTTCTTCCGGATTCTCGATACCGAAGACTTCGTGGCACAGAGTTCGGGGGACACCATTTCCAGCCATCTTACACATGAGGCAGAACCGGTCTTCAATTATGCATTCGGTCTGGAGGTGTTGATGGGAGAAAAGACGAAGGCCTATGTGAGCTTCTCAACTGATTTCTCAGCAGGAATTCAGGGAAGCAGATCGACTCTTTCGATTGCGAAACAGGATATTTTTCATATCGGCGGCGGGGCTGCGTTTGTCGTCGGTCGGTGGGATCTTATCGCCGGGGCGGTATATGCTTTCGGACAGGATAAACTGGAGGATGTGTTCAGGGCGGCAGATGTCGGCGGGCTGGCGAGTTCTCTGAGCGGCTCGGATGTCACGTTCCAGAGGATACGGGTGCTGTTCGGTTTTTCGTTCAGATTGTGAGCAGGCCATGACAAAAACCAACGACACAACGCTCTTCACGAATAATGCGATCGAAGCCTCGATCCGGATCGGGTTGATCGCGCTGCTCGTTGTCTGGTGTTTTACGATCCTGGAGCCCTTCATCATGGTGGTCCTCTGGGGACTCATTGTTGCCATTGCCCTCTATCCGGCATATTCCTGGCTTGAACGAAGGCTCGGCAACCGGAAAAACCTTGCCGCTACTCTGCTAACCACCGTGACCATTCTCTGTATCCTGCTCACAGGCGGTTTCATAGTTGATTCGCTGGCCGGAGGGGTTGCAGACGCAAGGGACAGTTTCAAGCCGGAAATGCTCGTTGTCCCTCCTCCCCCACCAGGGCTCGCAGAGGTTCCGATCGTCGGTCATTCGGTTTCACGGATGTGGAATCTTGCCTCCACCAATCTTGAGGCATTGCTGGAGGAGTTTGCTCCTCAGCTGCAGACGATCGGTGTCTGGCTTCTCGAGGCTGCCTCCGGAGCGGGGATCGCGTTCCTGATCTTTATAGTTTCGACAATTATTGCCGGGGTGTTTCTCGCAAAGTCTGACTCAGGAGCAAGTGCAGCCAGGGAGATTGGAAGGCGCGTTGTCGGCGCGCGCGGTGACGAGTTTGTCGCAGATGCCGAATCAACAATCCGGAATGTCACGAGGGGGATCCTCGGCGTGGCAGCAATTCAGGCGCTCCTCGCCGGAATCGGTTTTGTCGTTGCCGGTGTTCCCGGAGCAGGCTTATGGGCATTTCTCTGCCTGATTCTGGCAGTCATCCAGATTGGCATTGGACCGATCGCGATACCGGTGGCGATCTATATGTTCTATGCCGCCGATACCGTGACGGCAACGCTGCTCGCAATCTGGCTTGGTTTCGCTCTGGTGATCGACAATGTCCTCAAACCGATTCTCCTCGGGCGAAAAGCGCCGGTTCCGATGATGGTGATTTTCCTCGGCTCAATCGGTGGTTTCCTGTCATCAGGCATAATAGGCCTCTTTATCGGTGCAGTGGTCCTCTCCCTTGGCTATAAGTTGTTCCTCGCCTGGCTGAGGGAGACCTGAGGGTTCGTCGGGGAGAAGCGTGAGAGCCGGAGTAACCCAAGGCCTGGTTCTCCTGACAGTCCTGACTATAGTTGTCCCGGCCGGTTCCATGGGCCAGGAGGAGTTACGCAATGAATTCTGGCCTGAGATCGACCTCTTCTATCGTGTTGACGCGATCCATCGGTTTGTTTTCCTGACTGCTCCCGCGATGTCGCCGAAGGATAACTACTCGGAGGGATTGATAGGACTTCATTTCGAATCAGGCTTGTTTCGAATTCTCCGGTCGAGCACGCTCCCGACTCACGATATCGACAGGTTTCGCTATCGCCGGCTTCGTGTTGGCGTCCAGCATCTCGCCATTCCCTGCGGTCCTCCTGCGGTGGGTTGTCGTTTTCGCTCGCATCATTCTTCATCGACAACCCAGGCATCGATCAGGGATTCCGGCATGCCGGCGATGAACCGGGATGGCTTGGAGAGGAGCAGACCGCTCTCCCTGTCATAGACATTAATCGGGTAGGAAACAAAAAGATTCTCCTTCGCCCGGGTACAGGCAACATACATCAGCCGCCGTTCCTCCTCCATCGCATCTTCGTTCTGGGCAGCGCGGATATTCGGGAACCGGCCGTCCAGTGCATAGAGAACGAAGACGGAATGCCATTCGAGTCCTTTCGCGCTGTGGATGGTTGAAAGAACAAGTTTCTCGTCCTCCGTTCCCGGGGGGCTGATATCGGAGATGCTCTCGGTCACCGGCTCGAGTGTCAGATCAGCAAGGAGTGATCCGACCGAGCGATACCGCTCCGTAATCTGCTGAAACATCTCCAGGTCCTTCCTCCGTTTGTTGAAGTCCTCATACCGGCGCTTGAACAGGGGGTCATAATAGAGAAGCAGGGATGCTACTTTGTCAGCGGGAGCGAGGTGCTCGGGCATGACCCCTCCCAGTGTCTCAAACAGCGTCCGGACACGGTCAGGGTACCCCCTCCAGTCATCCCGGAAAAGATTCTTCCCGGGTTTCCTGGCAAGCAGATCGGTGAGAATCGTTTCAGCTGTCCGCGGTCCGACACCGTCGATGAGAAGAAGAATCCTGTTCCAGGCGACGGCGTCGCGTGGATTCTCGATCACCCGGAGATACGCCAGCAGATCCTTGACATGCGCTGTTTCGATGAATTTGAAACCTCCGAACTTGGTGAACGGAACGTTCGCCTTGTTCAGTTCTATTTCAAGATCGAAAGAGAGATAGCTGGAGCGGAACAGGACCGCGATATCGCTGAGCGCAACACCCTGCTCGCGCAGTTCGAGGACGCGCTGGACGATGAAGCGGGACTGCAGGTTCTCGTCGTGTGCAACCACAATCGCCGGCCGCTCACCGCCGCCCCGGTGAGTGAAAAGTTCTTTGTGAAATTTGTGGCGTGGTGTTTTTACCACAAAGTCACCAAGACACCAGGAAAGAAAAGATTACAGGACGAACCTTCGGATGCCATGCGTTATCAAGGATACGTTGAAATTAATGAGAAGGCCAATTTGTTTGTTTGCCAGCCTCATGTATGAAAGGAGTTGTGCCTGGAATACGGGAGCATGATCTCCGCCGATTTCACCGCTGTTGCGAGATGATTGAGTTCGTCCGGAATATCTTCGCAAAGCCTCTTTGCCCTGCCGAATCGATTCTGTGCCTGGTGTCCATGAAGCCCTCCATCCTCTTGGCGGGCTATTTGTGATATGGCGGGGTGATGCGTGAAGCAGTGAACTTCCCAAGGTCGCGGATTGGAGGGTCTTTCGCAACCTACCTTCGGGGCATTTCTTACCGGGACTCTCTTCCTAAACGACTTTGTGCCTTTGTGTCTTCGTGGTAATCTTCTTCCAGAGGCGCCATTATTTCCCCGCCGGAGTTGTTCCTCTGCGGGCGCTTTCCTGCCCAAGCGTCTTTGCGGCTGCCTTTATGTACGCCGGCGTCGTGCCGCAGCATCCTCCCACAATCGAGGCCCCGAGCCTGACCCACTCCGCGACATGACTGGCGTACCCTGCTTCATCGACATCGTGCGTAAACTCCCAGCCATGGACGTCACTTTCCGGATTACCGATATTGCCATATACGCCGAGATGAGTTCCCGGCGATGATCGGGCGATCTGTGCAGCGGCCTCGGTCAGGGCTGATCCCATGTAGCGGGGAGAGACACAGTTGATCGAGAACCCTGCTGGCCGAAGTTCCGCCAGCGAATCGATCGCATCCGACAAGGTCTCGCCGGACAGGAGGTGCCCCTGTGCGTTGCACACGAAACTCACTACGAATTCCTTGCCGGTCTGCTCAGCTGCACGTCCCGCGGCAAACGCCTCTCTGACCGTGTTCATCGTCTCGATGAGAAGGAAATCAACACCCAGGTTTGCGAGGGCGCCGGCCAGTTCCTCATGCTCCTCACACAGCTCCTGATCGGATGGCACCAGATCGGGCCGGTAGCAGTCTTCCAGAGGGGCGATGGAGCCGGCAATCAGAATGGCACTGTTCTGTGCATGCTCCCGAGCCCGCATGGCAAGATCGACCGCACGCTCGGTCAGTTGTCTGGAGCGGTCAGGCAGGTTTGCCCGGTGCATCGTCCTCCGAGTGGTCCGGAACGTATTGGTGGTGATGATGTCCGCTCCGGCGGCGATGTACTCCTCATGGATCTGCTGGATCAACGCGGGTTTGCTGAAGAGGGCGTTGGCCGACCACATCGGCAGTCCGGTGTCGGAACCGCGCCGCTGAAGTTCTGTCCCCATTGCACCATCGAGGATCAGAGGTTTATTACTCCGCAATCGTTCAGCGAGCTTTGCTGCCATGATGGAACTCCTGTGATCGGAATAGTCGTTAGAGCCCGGTGTCGCATCCCCACATGCCGATCGGCGACCCGTCGGGCAGATCCGGCGGCTTCGGGAGCCGGACCTCAGAGGGAGAGCGTTCGAATGCGGCAATCGTTGACAGTGCGAAAAGATAGTGTGCATGCTGGTCAGGATCGTCGATCGATCCTGCACGGTCCGAGAGCCAGGACTGCAGTTTCGTCAGCTGAAGAAGGACAATCCCCCTAACCTGTGGTCCTGCAGCCTCATTTGCAGCAAGGCTCAGAAGTCCATACAGGGTCGACACATCGATACTTCGTCCAATTTCCGCCAGATAACCCCGGGGTCGTTCATCATACCAGGTCTGCCGCAGCAATGCACCGATCACTTCGTCGAGGCCCGGTGAGTTCGCCGACCGGCTATGGAACCCGACGAGTCGTGCGGCGCGTGCGGGATCGAGCAGCAGGCTGACGGTGTGCCAGGCGGAGGCTTCTGCAGCTGCAACAGGATCCAGCACCATCGAGGTCCGTCCCCGGAAATGCTCCCGTCCTGAGGGGAGTCCGGCGGGTCGGGGCGGGATCAACGCCAGAATCCGCTCGGGGATCGCAAGAGCCGCGGGATCGAGTGTCGCAAGGACCGCCTGCAACGCTCTCCGTTGTTCGTCCGGGGGTACCATCGTTGTGGGGTTCTGACCGTCGCCCCTGGCCGCATAGGTATAGCTCATTCCGCCGACGACCTTGACTGCTGCTTCGACCTGATAGCGATGAGCGAGGTACACCGGAACCAGAACATCCTCGAGCATGGCAAGTGAAGTGCCGGGTCTGATCCGGCGTTCCGAGAAGTTGGCAAGGGCGACTCTCCTGACTGCCATGATCCTGTTCAGCTCTTCCACAGCGTCGGCACCGTTGTCCCAGAGATGCGCCTTCGGATGAGCGCTTCCCGTCGGCCGGGTATCCTGATCAGAAAGGAAGATAAGGCCGCGGGCTGCCGCGTCCATAAGGATCCTGTCGAGCGCGGATCGTTCATCGACTCCGTCCGGAAAATCCTGATATCCGTATGCGATCGATACCTTGTCCCACTCGCCGATCCCCGTGGCATATGCCTTCGAAAGGTCGAACGTGGAATCGTTCCGGAGGGTAACATAGGGATGCGGGTAGTCCATCACCGAGGCCCGGTCGACGGTGCTCGCAATAAAGTTGTGCATCAGGCCGATCGTATGACCGATCTCATGTGCGGAGAGCTGACGGATCCGTGCGAGCGCCATCTCGAGCATTGCGGGATCGGTTTCCTTTCCGTCGGCATAATCCGCGACGAGACCTTCGGCGATCAGAAAATCCTGGCGGACGCGCAGTGATCCGAGTGACACATGTCCTTTCAGGATTTCTCCAGTCCGGGGATCCTCGATGAAGCTGCCGTACGACCAGCCGCGCGTTGCACGATGAACCCATTGAATGACGTTGTAGCGGAGATCGAGCGGGTCCGCATCCTCCGGAAGCATCTCCACGCGAAACGCGTCTCTGTACCCTGCGGCCTCGAACGCCTGATTCCACCATCGTGCACCATCCAGGAGTGCTGAACGAACCGGTTCCGGCGCACCGCGGTCCAGATAATAGACGATCGGCTTGACCGCATCGCTCACCTCGGCACCGGGATCTTTCTTCTCGAGCCGGTGCCGTGTGATGTAGCGCTTCACCAGCGGTTCGGTGATCGGGGTTGCGTAATCCTGGTAGCTGATCGGTATGAATCCTGACCGGGGATCGAATGCCCGCGGCGTATAGCCGGCCTCGGGAAGTTGAACAAAGGAGTGATGCTGACGGACGGTGATCGCTCCCGGCGTCGGAACCACCTGGCGAACCCAGTTGCCCGGATCGGATCCGGTAAATGTCAGCATCGCCTCAACTTCAAGGTTCAGAGGAAAATTCTTTATGTGCTCCGGAAGAAGAGTCGACCGTGATTTCTCAAGCGAGTAGGATCCCTGATCGGTTCTCTTGAGAGTCCCGATCACATTGTGTGCATCCCGGAGGAAGAAGTCTGTTGCATCGACCAGCACTCTCGTCCCTTCCTCGGCAACAACGGTGAAACCCCAAAGGACCGATTGTGCAAACGCTTCTTCGACGGAGCGACGTTCCTCCATGTTCTGTGTGACAGCCCTGTAATCATAATTCGGCTGGACGAGCATCACGTTCGGCCCAATTCTCCTGAACAGAACGATATGCCCCCTCCCGAGTTGTCCCCTGTCGAGACCGATGTCATTCGATCCGATACCGGTAGCAAGAGAATTGATATAGAGGATTTCGCTGTCCCACCGATCGATCTCCAGGTAGAGATTGCCGGTGGAGTTCTCCCAGTAGACCGGAAGAAATCCGTCGCGTTTTTCCATCGAACCGGTCTTGTCGGAGATCGATTCCGCATGAGTCGACACAGCGGTGAGAATGAGGAGAGAGAAGAGAAACAATCGCATCAGGAGTTCCTTGTAAGTGTCGGCGGAGCGGCTGTCGTCCCCTGTCAGGACTGCAGGAGCCGCGATAGCTTCCAGGTTTGGCAGCAGTCGACCGCGGCTGTGGAACGGCGAGTCTCCTTTATAGTAGGGACTCGATTGTTCTTTTGCAAATCAGCCCCCGGGACGGTGGATTTGTGACTCAATCCATCTTTCTTTATCGTATATCAATGTTCTTTCTTGAGGAGGGTGAGTCCGCGTTGAGTACACGCCGCCGTTTTCTCAGTCTGCTCGGTTTGAGTCTTGTTTCGGCACCTGTCCTGCAAGCCCAGAGCCGTGAACTGAAACGTTCCCGCTGGGATCTGATGTTCCACAACGAGGATCCGCGCGACCCTGATCTCAGGCCGGATCCTTCTTCCTGGGACGACCATACGATTACAGCCGCGTGGATCGGTCATGCCACGGTCCTGATCAATTTCTTCGGCACATGGATTGTTACCGACCCGGTCCTCTCGGAGCGGATCGGCGTGGATGTGCTCCGTCTGTTTACGGTCGGCCCGAAACGGCTGGTACGGCCCGCTCTGCAATTCGATGACCTTCCGCCGATCGACCTCGTCCTGCTCTCCCACGGCCATATGGACCATATGGATACCCCTACGATCCGGCTGTTCAACCGTGACACGCCGGTTGTGATCGCGAAACATACGCTCGACATCATCGAGGATTACGGCTTCCAGGAAATCTATGAGCTCGACTGGAACGAGTATGCTCAGATAGGAGATGTCAGAATTGAGGCGCTTGAAGTGCGCCATTTCGGGTGGCGTTTTCCCTGGGAGGAGGACCGGTCCCGGGGAAATCCGGCCGGCCGAAGCTACAACGCCTATCTGATCAGCAAGAATGGAAAGCACCTCCTCTTCGGAGGCGACACAGCGTATCAGGAGTATTTTCGAAAACTTGGTGAGCGCGGCATTCCGATCGAACTCGCCATGATGCCGATCGGAGCTTACGATCCGTGGATCCATTCGCACGCAAATCCGGAGCAGGCCCTTGAAATGTGCGGGCACATGAACGCCCGCGCCATGATGCCGATCCACTGGAATACGTTCATACAGAGCGACGAGCCGACCGCCGAGCCGATGCAGCGGTTGCTGGCGGCTGCGGGCGATGATCGGCCGAGCGTTGCATTGACGAGAATCGGTGAAACATGGAGGATGGAGTCATGAGGCATTGCTATAGCGAATCTGCAGGTCTATTCGGTCTTTACAGTCTGTCCAGGTAACACAAGCCTGACGATTTCTTGAACCCACATTTTCTATGAGCGCGAACATGATTCGCTTCCCGTTCTTCGTTGTCGTGATGCTCACAGACAGTCGTACCCGCTCAATTCATCGAATAACAAAATGATTCAATCATCAAATCAAAAGGAGTGAACCATGAAAACTCTCGTCATCGGGGGAACAGGGACAGTCGGAAGTCAGGTAGTCGCAAACCTGGTTGCAAAGAAAGCAAAGGTCCGCGTGATGACAAGCTCGGCTGATAAAGTGAACGCAATGCCGGGCGGAGCTGAGGGCGTTGTGGGCAATCTGACCGACAAGGGCTCGCTTGCCGGGGCATTCAACGGCATCGAACGGGCGTGTGTTATCACCGCGCTCAGTGAAAATGAAACCGAACAGGGACTCAATGCCGTTGCTGCAGCCAAAGGAGCGGGGGTCAGACGATTTGTGTATATGTCCATTCACCGGCTGGAGGATATCCCGGAGGCTCCGCATTTTGCATCCAAGGTCCCGATTGAAAAAGCGATCCGGGAATCCGGGATGGCGTATACAATCATCCGTCCGAACAACTTCTACCAGAACGACTACTGGTTCCAGCAGCCAATCCTGGAATACGGTGTATATGCACAGCCAATCGGAAACAAGGGTGTTTCCAGGGTTGATGTGCGCGATATCGGAGAGGCGTTGACCAATGCCCTCCTGGACGATGGACATGAGGGGAAGACCTATAATCTGGTGGGACCCGGTGTTTGTACAGCTGACAAGACGGCCCAGCTCTATGGCAAAGCTCTCGGCAAGGACGTCGTATATGCGGGAGACGACCTTGAACAGTGGGGAGCGGCAGCAGTGAAAATGATGCCGCAGTGGCTTGTTGATGACCTGAAGCTCATGTACAGGAGCTTCCAAACGAAAGGGTTCGAAGCAAAACCAGGGCATCTTGAGGAAACCGTGAACATTCTCGGGAAGAATCCACGCTCATTCAATGCGTTCGTGGATGAAGTAACCTCGCAGTGGAAGAGCGCGAAGAAGGGGGGGGTGAAGGTCTAGAAAAGACAGAGGTCAGTTGTCAGAGATCAGAAGTCAGAAGACACAGGTCAGTTGTCAGAGGTCAGAGGAAAGAGGAAAGAAGAAAGAAGTCAGAGGTCAGAAGAGCGAGGTCAACGCAGAACCTGGCTGATCGGGTCCTCAGTGACTGCTTTCTGCCGCCCTGTCACCGCCATTCCGACGCCGGCAAAGATCAGCGCAGCGGCAATGATCATCCGGCCGGTAATTGATTCGTCCAGCAAAGCAACACCCCCTGCTGCGGCGATGACAGGAACCAGGAGCTGAATGATACCTGCACGGGTGGCGGTCAGTCCGCGCAGCGCCCGATACCAGAGAGCATAGCCGATACCGGAAGTGACGGCGCCGGAGATTGCCGCATACAAGACTCCGGCCGGAGTGACATTCGCCGCCTGAGGGGAGAATGCGGAGAGAGGGAGAGTGAAAATCATAGCCACCGCAAAATTTCCGGCCGTTCCTTTCAGCGGGTCAGCCGTCCCTTTTCCGTAAATAGAATAGATCCCCCAGGATACTCCGGCTGCAGCCATCAGCATCGCCCCGCCCGGATCCACAGATCCGGGCATGGTGAGTATCACCAGTCCGCCCAGCGCGAGGACCAGCCCGCCCCATTCGCGCCATGAGAGCCGGTAGCCCCGAAGGATGTCCCACCCGATCATCGTCACCTGCACAGCCCCGAAAAGAATCAGCGCGCCCGCGCCTGCCGGGATCGAGACATATGCCAGAGAGAACGGCGCGGCATAACAGAACAGAGCGACTGCTGTGAGAAGCCGGAAGGCCGGGCGTGTCACCCGACGGTCGCGAAGTGACACAAGCAGGAACAGCATCACCGCCCCGCTGAGGAGGCGCACCGTTGTAAAGGAAACAGCATCGATGCTTTGATCGGCCAGTGCCAGCCGGCAGAGAATCGAGTTTGCCGCGAACGCAGTCAGGGCAAGAGAGGTGAAGAACAGGGTTGAAGCAGGGTGGCTCAATTTCAGTTGTCAGAGGTCAGTTGTCAGAGGTCAGTTGTCAGAGGTCAGTTGTCAGAAGTCCCGTGACAAAATGATCAAATCTCCCGATGATAAAATGGTAAAATTCACTCCCTCGCTCTCCTCAGTATCTCGTTCGTGAAGTCCAGGATCGGCTGTGTGCTTCGGTAATTCTCTTCAAGCTTGATTACCAGGCAGTCGGGGAATTCCTCCGGGAAATCGAGAATGTTGCGGATGGTTGCGCCCCGGAATGAATAAATCGACTGTGCGTCATCTCCCACCACCATGATATTCTTGTGTCGTCCGGCAAGGAGCAGCACGATTTCCGCCTGAATTCTGTTGGTGTCCTGATACTCGTCCACCATCACATACTTGTACTTCTCCGTCAGCTTCTTCCGAATCCCCTCATGCTCCTGCAGAAGTTTTCTGAGAAACAGAAGCAGGTCGTCATAGTCCATCAGGTTGTGTTTCGATTTATACCCGACATATGCTGACTGCAGCAAGGAGAATTCTTCCAGATAATCCTCATAGTGAGGATAGTCCTCTTCCAGTATTTCCGCGATCGACCGCGAGGTGTTCACCGATCGTGAGAAAACGTCGAACAGTGTTTTCTTTCTCGGGAACCGTTTCTCCCGGGTATCGAATTTCATCTGCGTCCTGAGCAGGTTGACCACATCTTCCGCATCACCCTGATCGAGGATCGTAAATGAAGAATCGAACCCCAGGACCTTCGCGTGCTGTCGCAGGATCTGGTTGGCAAACGAGTGGAATGTTCCTCCTGCCACCTTCTCACAGCGTGCATCGAGCAGGATGCTTGCCCGTCTCAGCATTTCCTGGGCAGCCCGGCGGGTGAAGGTCAGCAGCAGGATCGATTCCGGCCTGACGCCAAGTTCCACCAGGTACGCCACCCGATATGTAATGGTCCGGGTCTTTCCTGTCCCTGCGCCGGCAATGATCAAATGCGGTCCGTTGGTGGAGGTAACGGCATCATATTGTGCCGGATTCAACTGGTTCTTGTAATCGATCTGAAAGTGGCGTCTGGACTCCGGTTCGGAACGGTTGTCGGTGGTCGTTTTTCTCAGCGTGTACTTTTTCATTGTCCTTGTTCCTGTCGACTCGCCGCTTCGGCAGCTTCGGTGATTCCCTTCAGCATTCCCCGGAAAACGAGCACGTGGAGCGGATACACAGCATACCAGTAAACGACCCCGGCGAGTCCGACCGGATCGAATAACGCTGTCTGCGTGAGAATCGAGCCGTTCTCTTCAGGGCGCACTGTAAACTCAAGCCATGCGCGTCCGGGGAGCCGCATCTCAGCCGCCAACCGGAGGTGGATATCTTCATCAACCAGTTCCACCCGCCACCAATCCACGACATCGCCCACACGGAGGGTTCGGGGATCGCGACGGCCTCTCCGCATCCCGACTCCCCCTACAAGAAGGTCAAGGAACCCGCGGAGGCGCCATAGCCAGTTTCCATAATACCATCCCCTTTCCCCGCCGATCTCACTGACAACACGGAAGAGTTGTTCCGGGGTTGCCCTGACACTTGCCGTCCTCTGATCGACCAATCGGTTGCCGAGACGCATTCCGCCGAACCGGGTCGGTTCCCCGGATGAGGAAAGAGCGTCCGACCATCTCGTCTCGGCGAACTCCCGGTCTTCGTTCTTCAGCGCATCCGAGATGGATTGGCGCACACCTCGTGGGTGAATGTCGAATGCGGAGTCTGCTGACCGGTCCCGGACGATCGTGGGGTGTTTCAGGCTTTCAACAAGCTTTCGCCCCGTGCGCGCATACAGCGGGGTAACAAGACCGAGCCAAAGGGAGGAAAGCCGCGGTGTGAGGACAGGGACAGGGATCATCAGTCGCCGGAGTTCCCGCTGCTTCGCATACTCACGCATCAGATCTCCATAGCTCATTTGATCCGCACCGCCGATTTCGAAAATTACATGCCCTTCGAAATCGTGATCCAGAGACAGGGCCAGATATTTCAGGAGGTCATCAATGGCGATTGGCTGGGACTGCGTCGACACCCATCGTGGCGTAATCATAACCGGGAGTCGTTCCACAAGAGCCCTGATCATTTCAAATGACAGACTGCCGGAGCCGATCACCACCGAGGCCCTGAATTCGAGCACAGGGACTCCCGATTCATGAAGCAGACG
>JAOUDE010000026.1 GCA_029859455.1 Ignavibacteria bacterium
CCGTAAAAAAAAAGCCCGCCTCGGTTTGAGCTACTCTGGAGGGAGTATTGACGGAAATCTCAGAACCGAAGCGGGGCACCTTTGACAGTTTTCAGAACAAGACCCTGCCGGAAATGGTTCCGGGTTGACAGTTTTTTTTGCAAAAAAGTCACCCCCACAACCCCCTGCTATGTAATTAGTTACAGGAGCCTTCCCCCGATTCTCGCCTAATATTGCTCAATAGTATAAGTTGTCCCCCATTGTGGGACGTTGAGGACGTAGAATGAAGGGAGGAGGGTTGCGCACTTCGGCCTTCCGTTGACGGTGATCACACATTTGACCGGGTCCGCTGCATCACCCCTGTAAGCGATCGGGTAAATCGGCGCCTCCTGAGGGTCGAACCGGTAGACTGCAACAAGGGAGTCATTTTCCATGCTGTGCACCTCGAGTGCTACTGCACCTTCCAGAAACGAGGCAAGCCACAGGACCTCCTTGTCACGATACGGGTTGGGGTATTTTGCGAAGAAGACGCTCAGACTGTCTTCGAGGTATAACTGTTCACCCATTCTCTTCTGAGTCACATCATCATATTCGTAACTGTGATGGATGGACGAACATCCTGATACGAGGACGACCAGAGCGACCGTCGGAAAAGCCGTCCACCAGTTAGTCATCGGATCCTCCCATAACTGCATTGACCGCGGCGACGGCGATGATGTCGTCCGCGGAACAGCCGCGTGATAAATCGGATACCGGCTTGTTCAGTCCCTGCACAATCGGACCAAGCGCCTGCGCCCCGCCGAACCTCTCAGCCATCTTGTATGCAATATTCCCCGAGTTGAGGTCAGGAAAAATCAGCACATTCGCGTTTCCGGCGACAGGGCTTGAAGGAGCTTTTCTGTGTGCAACAGCAGGTTCGACCGCTGCGTCGAGCTGCAGCTCGCCGTCCAGAAGGAGGTCAGGGCGCAGCTTCCGTGCTATTTCGCACGCCTGGCGAACTTTCTGAACCGAAGGATGGTCTGCGCTCCCGAGAGTTGAAAACGAGAGGAGGGCGACCTTCGGGGCTTCCCCTGTCAGGATCCTGTGGTTATCTGCCGTTGTCACCGCGATTTCGGCAAGCTCTTCAGCGGATGGATCGGGAACCACGCCGCAATCTGCAAAAGAACAAACCCTGCCAGGAAAGAGCATCAGGAAGAAACTCGACACGATGCGTGAGCGCGGGTGCAGTCCGACCACCTGGATCGCTGCGCGGAGCACCGAGGAGGTTGTGCTGACCGACCCTGCCACAGCGCCGTCCGCCTTTCCAAGCCGCACCATCATGGCTGCAAACAAAAGTGGATCGCGCATCAGGGACGCCGCCTCCGGCTGCGACAATCCCTTCTCCTTCCTGACCTCCATCAGTTCGTGGACGCATGAGTTGAACAGGGGAGATGACGCCGGGTCTATGATCGGAATCCCGGCCGATCCTGCGATTCCTTCGAGTCGACTCGCATCACCCACCAGTGCGGGCTGAACGATGCCGGATTCGCGGAGAGAGCGGACTGCCGTGATGGTCCGTTCGTCCTCGGCATCAGGGAAAAGGACCGATCGGCGCAACTCCTGTGCGCGTCGAAACAGTCCTGTCTTGAATGGGTGTTCTGTCATAGCATCGGTTCAGGCGTTCGGGAACTGAAAGATACCAAAGAAGGGCGGAGAAACAAGCTGCCGTGTGACGAAATGGCACAGTAATGATGATAAGAATAGATACAAATGAAAGGAGGATTTCATCAGGTTCAAGGGCACTTTGCTTTTCTGTCACCATTTGGATACCTTTACTGTTCTCAGAGAAGTGATGATTACACCAGTTTCCAAACGAGTCTATATAGAGACCTACGGATGCCAGATGAACCTGGCGGATTCCGAGGTAGTGGGTGGTATCCTCGTTAAAGAGGGATACTCACTCACCCAGGATATGTCCGAGGCCGATGTTGTGCTGGTGAATACCTGCGCGATCAGGGATAATGCGGAACAGCGTATTCATGGACGATTGGGACTTTTCAGCCGCGAGCGCAGGAAGCGACCGGAGCTGATCGTTGGTGTGCTTGGGTGCATGGCGGAGCGGCTTCGTACCAGGCTGGTCGAGGAAACGAGGGTTGTTGACCTGGTTGTCGGCCCTGACGAATACCGGAAGCTTCCGGCGTTGATTGATCTGGCAGCGGAGGGTGAGCAGGGGATCGCTGTCCGTCTGTCCCGGGTCGAGAACTATGAGGATATCGCGCCGCTGCGGAAGAAGGGAGTGTCGGCCTGGCTCTCCGTCATGCGCGGGTGCGACAAGTTCTGTTCATTTTGTGTTGTTCCCTTCACCAGAGGGCGTGAACGAAGCAGGCCATTGTCCGGAGTTGTCGAAGAGGTGCGCGGGCTTGCCGCTGAGGGGTTCCGGGAAATCACTCTCCTGGGCCAGAATGTGAACTCGTACAGAGACGGCGACCATGATTTTGCCGATCTCATGCAGCAGGTTGCGAGGGCAGAACGGGGAGTACGCATCCGTTTTACAACATCTCATCCGCAGGACATGTCGGACCGACTCATCGAGGTGATCGCCTCAGAACCGAACATCTGCGAGTACATTCACCTTCCGGTACAATCCGGATCTGACCGCATTCTCTCTCTCATGAACCGGTCGTACAGCATCGACCATTACCTCGGGCTGGTTGAAAAGATCCGGCAGGCGATACCGTCAGTCAGCCTCAGCACCGATATCATCTCAGGCTTTCCCACTGAAACTGAAGCCGATCACCGGGAGACGATGGATCTTCTCAGGACAGTCGGATATGACGGTGCGTATACGTTCAAATACTCCGCACGGGAACATACAAAGGCGTGGGAAATGAGAGATACGGTGCGCGAAGAAGAGAAAGGCGCCAGGGTATTTGAGATCACAACGCTGCAGCATGAGATATCCGCCCGACGGAATGAGAGGCTCGTCGGCACAGATCTGGATGTCCTGGTCGAGGGGCCAAGCAGAAAGCGAGACGACTTTCTCGTCGGCCGGACCGGCACAAACAGGACGGTCGTGTTTCCGAACGGGAATGAAACGGCAGGCGAGACCATCGCTGTGAGAATCCTCAGGTCGAACGCCGCCACCCTCTTTGGTGAAAACGCAGCCGGTCGGCTGGCGGGTGGGGAGGCTGCATGAAAGCGCTGGCGGCGATTGTCATCATGGTGCTCTTTGCCCCCCTTCCTCTTGCTGGTCAGGTGGAGGTACAGCCGTATCTCGACCGACTTTCGAGCGGCGAACTGGAAGAGGTCAGAGAAGAAGTCTCGGATCTTGTTGATCAGTACCCAAACGACGCAGGTGTCCGATACCTCCAGGGCCTGGTGACCGAGGATGGGACGGATGCCGTGCGGGTGTTCCAGGGCCTGGTGGACCGTTACCCGGAGAGCGAATGGGCGGATGATGCGCTGTACAAGGTCTATCAGTTCTATTACTCGATCGGCCTGTACCGGACGGCAGAACTGAAGATGGGGCAACTCCGCGGAGATTATCCGGATTCTCCTTTTCTGACATCCGCCGGAGCGAAGGTAACTCCGAAAGCTGACCCGCCTGCAGAGTCAGAAACGACGGACCCTGTGCCTGTCGTGAGTGAAGGTGGCGCCACTGGTTCGGGGGAAGCTGTCAGTCAACCCGGGGGAGGTCAGTTTGCCCTTCAGGTGGGCGCATACTCATCGAGAGAGAATGCCGACAAACAAAAATTTTTCTTTGAGGATCAGGGATTTCCGGTCGAGGTTATCAACAGGGTCAGGGACGGACGCGCTCTGTTCCTCGTTCTTGTCGGAAACTATCTGACCTACGAAGATGCAAAAGCGAAAAGTGCGGACATTCGAAGGTCATATGGCGTTGATTCGTTTGTGGTTTCGCGCTAGGATCAGTTGAATACAATGACTGTTGAGAGAAGAAAGCAGGGGAGCGATCAGGGCATCATCGGTTCATCCCTGGAGATGCTTGAAATCATCAATGTGATCGACCAGGTGGCTCCGACCGGTATCACTGTGCTGGTGACCGGTGAAAGCGGTGTTGGAAAGGAAGTGATCGCCAAGGCGATTCATGGAGCCAGCCTGAGGAAGAGCAAACCGCTGGTAACGGTGAACAGCGGGGCGATCCCCGAGGGGATCATAGAAAGTGAGTTGTTCGGTCATGAACCCGGTTCGTTTACCGGGGCGTCCGGGGAGCGGAAGGGGTATTTCGAGCTGGCAAACGGAGGGACGATCTTCCTGGACGAGATCGGCGAACTTCCGCTGCAGTCTCAGGTGAAGTTTCTCCGGGTACTCGAGAACGGTGAGTTTCTCCGGGTTGGATCGTCCGTTACCAGGAAAGTTGACGTCCGTGTGATTGCCGCGACGAACAAGAACCTCGAGGCGGAGGTCAGACACGGTCGCTTCCGCGCGGACCTCTACTTCCGTCTCCGATCCGTCAACATCCACATCCCGCCACTGCGGCAGAGGACTGCCGATATTCCAGTCTTTTTCAAGAACTTTGCTGCCGAGATCGCGGAAAGGAACAATATCCGTTTTGAGGGGATCTCCGGCGAGGCGATGGACTTTCTGACTTCCTACCATTGGCCCGGAAATGTGCGCGAGCTCAGGAACGCGGTTGAGAGCATGTTGATCCTCGGGCGTGGAAGGTACATCGAAGCCGATGACGCGAGAAGGTATATCAACAGCCAGCATTCCGGTGAGGAGCGAAACCTTCCCGTGCCGGTGCCGCGCAACCCGGAGCAGGCTGAAAGGGAACTTATTCTTCGCGCTCTCCTCGATATCAAAGGGAATCTGATCGACCTGAAGGATATTGTCACGAGACAAGCCGGGGCGAACGGGCCGGTCGGTCAGGGTTCGTCGCATCCGGATGCCGTCGAGCAGGTATATTCACTTGTGGAAATGGAACGGAAAATGATCGCGGACGCCCTGCAGCGGTTCAACAACAACCGACGGCTCGCTGCCAGGGCTTTGAGGATCAGCGAACGCACTCTGTATCGGAAGATAAAGGAATATGGACTCCCGTAATTCTCGTCTTCGTGCTGCGACAGCCATGATCACCACGTTTCTGTTTTCCGCAGTGCTGGTCGCCTGTTACTCCTTCACGGGGGCATCGATCGCACCGCATCTTTCGACCGTCGCTATTCCGCTGGTCGACGACCGGTCAGGTTTCGGGGCGCCGGGGCTCCGTGAACTGCTGACTCAGCAGCTCACGGAGGAGTTTATCACGGACAACAGCCTCCAGGTGGCGGACCGGACAGAGGCGGACTCCATCCTGGAGGGGATCATTGTCCGTGTGACCGATGCGGCATCCGTTCTCGGCCAGGGGGAATCGGTCGACACGCGGAGAGTAACGATTGAAGCCAAATTTGTCTACAAGGACATGACCCTTCGGAAAGATGTGTGGGAGCGCACGTTTTCAAACTGGGGAGATTATGAAACGACAGGGGGCGATATTTTTCAGGCCCAGCAGGGAGGCCTCCAGGAGGCGATCCGGAAAATATCGGAAGATGTTCTGCTGCAAACAGTGTCCGGCTGGTAAGCCGGTGACGATTTGATCACACAACAGTGAGGTACTCCTCGTAAAATCTATGGAAGAGCTTATTATTTTCCTCTACGTGTTTTCGCTGTCGGTCCTCTTTATCTTCGGCTGCTACAGCTTCTTCATGGTGTTTCACCTGGTGAAATACTACCGGACGGTTCCCGACCTGGCGGACTGCGTTGATGCCCACCCTCCTGTTACTATCCAGCTCCCGATCTACAACGAGTACTATGTGGTGGAGAGGCTCCTGGATGCAGCATGCGGCATTGAGTATCCGAGAGAGCTTCTTGAAATACAGGTGCTGGATGATTCCACCGACGAAACGGTTGCCCTCGTCGCGGAAAAAGTGGCCCGGCTGAGAAATGAAGGATTTGACATACGACATATCCGACGCCAGACCCGCGAAGGATTCAAGGCCGGCGCCCTGAAGGAGGGACTTCTCAGTGCCCGCGGAGAATTCATTGCGATCTTCGATGCCGATTTCGTGCCGAAGAAGGATTTTCTGACCAGGACCATTCCGCATTTTCTGAACGATCCGGGTATCGGCATGGTTCAAACGCGGTGGGAGCATATCAACTCCGATTATTCACTTCTCACGCGAACCCAGGCTATGGCTCTCGACGGCCACTTCGTGGTTGAACAGGCGGTGCGCAACCATGCGGGACTCTATATGAACTTCAACGGGACCGCCGGTATCTGGCGAAAGCAATGCATCGAAGAATCAGGAAACTGGCAATCAGACACACTGACCGAAGATCTCGATCTCAGTTACCGCGCACAGCTCAAGGGATGGCGCTTCATCTACCTGCGCGATGTGACGTCGCCGGCTGAGTTGCCATCAGAGATTAACGCGTTGAAGAGCCAGCAGTTCCGGTGGACCAAGGGAGCGATCGAGACGGCCAGGAAGATCCTTCCGCGTGTGTGGGGAGCGGCAATTCCGCTCCGAACCAAGATCCATGCGACATTCCACCTTACCAACAATCTGGTGTTCCCTTTTATTGTGCTCGCAGGGATTCTGAATGTCCCCCTTGTGTTCATCAAGCATCAGGGGAACCACGATGTGTATTTCGTATTCATGTCAATTTTTGTTTTTGCCTTTGTCGGCTCTTTTCTCTTCTACCTGTATTCCCAGAAAAGCGCGTATCCTGACTGGCGAAAACGAGTTCTTCTGTTTCCGGTGTTCATGGCCGGAACGATGGGGTTTGCGGTCAACAACACCCGCGCTGTTCTCGAAGGCCTCCTGAGGCGAAAGAGTGAATTTGTCCGAACACCCAAGTACAGCATCCGCGACAAAGGTGATACGTGGGTTGGCAAACAGTATGTTCCGACAAGATTCGATACCGGGGTGATTCTCGAGGTTGCGCTGACCGTCTATTGTCTCTTCGGGGTTGCATCTTCTCTCTATTTTTTGGAGATTGCGGCTGTGCCGTTCCAGCTTCTGTTTTTTCTTGGATTCGGATTTGTTTCCTTCATGTCTTTGAAGCATATCTGGATTGCGCGGCACATCGGACAGGGGCCTGTAGTCCGGCCCTGAGATTTGTATCCTTCCGGAGATACGATGAATATTCCCCTGCTGGAGGAGCGTCTCGCAGCGAACCCGAGATCACCTCTGTTTGCCCGCCTTGCGTCCTGTTATGCCCGGGAAGGCCGTTTCGAAGAAGCAATCGATCTTTGTACGAAAGGGCTGAAGGATTTTCCTGAGTACCCAACGGCGCATCTCGTCCTCGCGGAATGTTATCAATCAACCGGAAGGACCGTCGAAGCCCTGATTGAGTATCGAAGAGTGCTGAAAGCGGTTCCGGACAACCCATCCGTTGTAAAGATTCTCCGGTTGATCGAGAAACGCGAGCAGGAGGCGTTTCATGCCTTCGCGGAAGAGCGTTTGAAACAGTTGAAGGTTCGGAAGGGACCGATGCCACAGCCCGCCGGAAAGAGCCAGGAGGTTGAACAGCCCAAAGTTGCCAGGAAGTCAGGAAACGAAGGGAAGATCGTCACCGTGACGCTCGCTGAGATCTACGCAAGTCAGGGTGAGTATGAGGAGGCGGTTCAGGTGTACCGGCGGCTCACAGCGGAGAAGGGTGATAAGACGGAGGAGTTCGCAAAGAGGATCAGTGAACTCGAGCAGCTGGCGCGGGCCCGTGCGGCTGAAATAAAAACGTAGACGTCGTGCGGACAGCAACAGCAAGAAAGCCTCTCATGAGCTTCATGAGAGGCTTTTTTCATGCTTCGAAATCAGGCCGGGAGTTTATTGACGAATTTCGTAAGGCGGGACTTGTTGTTGGATGCCATATTGTGCGGGATGATACCCTTTGCCGTAAGTTGATCAAGCAGTTTGACAGTCTTTTTCAACTCCGCCGCAGCGGCATCCTTACCGGTAGACGACCGGACTCTCTTCACTGCGGTCCTCATCCTTGTCTTCCATTGTTTGTTGCGTTCCGCTTTTCGCTTGTTGGAGCGGGCGCGCTTGATTGCCGATTTGTGTCTCATGTGTTCTTTCGTTCTGGAAAAAAAGTTTACACAATCTACCAAAAACCGGATTGAAAATCAACGGCACACAAAGGTGACCGACTTGCGCTGCCCCCTTTTGTTACCTTGCCTTTTTTTGCCTCAGTGGCTATATTGGTACAGAATAATCAATTTCAACAGGTCAAGAACGAATGAACATTGCTGTCTGTGTGAACCACGTACCGGATACGGAAACGAAGGTGAAGGTCGGGGCCGATGGAAAAACCATCGATTCGGCCGGCGTGAACTACATGCTGAATCCGTATGATGAATTTGCTGTTGAGGAAGCCTTGAAGCTGAAGGAGAAGCTGGGGGGCGATGTCACCGTCATGAGCCTCGGTCCTGACTCCCATAAGGAAACCCTTCGGAAGGCCCTTGCCATGGGTGTGGGAAAAGCCCTCCTCCTGAAGGATGAGGGTGTCAGAGATTCGTATGGCATTGCGAAAGGACTTGCCGAAGAACTGAAGTCCATGAAGCCGGATGTAGTCCTGTTCGGGAAGCAGTCAATTGACTACGATGATGCCCAGGTGGGGACGCTTGTCGCCGAAATGCTCGGCCTGCCTTCTGTCGCGGTCGTCGTGAAACTCGATGTCCACGACGGGAAGGCGGTCTGCGAACGGGAGATCGAAGGGGGACATGAGACGGTGGAAACGACTCTTCCCGCGGTGTTCCTTGCACAGAAAGGGTTGAACGAGCCCCGCTACCCTTCCCTGAAGGGAATCATGGCTGCCAAATCAAAACCGATCGAGGAGAAGAGTGCCTCTCCTGCCGAGATCAGGGTCGAGACGACGGCCCTGTCGAAACCGGCCGCGAAGGGAGCAGGGAAGATTGTCGGGACCGATAAAGAAGCGGTTCCCGAACTCGTCCGCCTCCTGCGGGAAGAAGCGAAGGTCATCTGATACGATTTAATCGAAAGAGAATATGAAATTACTTGCATTTGCTGAACAAAGAGATGGTGCATTCAAGAAGTCATCATTCGAAGCGGTCCAGGCAGCCTCCAGGCTTGCCGGATCGATGGGCGCGGAGTGTGTCGCTCTGGTCATCGGATCAGGTGTTGCCGGCATAGCGGCTGAGCTGGGACAATACGGAGCGACACGGGTTCTGGCGGTTGATGACCCGAAGCTCGAAAGACATTCCAATACAGCCTACGCGAAAGTGATCGCCGATGTGGCCGGCAAAGAAGGCGCAGATGTTGTGCTGATGGCGGCAAGCCAGATGGGAAAGGATCTTGCTCCCCGCGTTGCGGTCAAGCTGGACGCGGGCCTTGCCGCTGACTGCGTTGCGCTGGAGGCCGATGGGGCCGACCTCAAGGCGAAACGGCCGGTGTATGCCGGTAAAGGGCTGATCGAGGTTGTTGTGAAAACAGCAACAAAAGTGTTCACCCTTCGTCCGAATGTCTTTACGGCCGTGAAAGGGGAAGGAACGGCGACGGTTGAAACAGTGCCGGCGGGACTATCGGACAGCGATTTTGGATCGGTCGTTACCGGAACAAAAGTGGCAACGGGCCGACCCGATGTGACGGAAGCGGATATTGTCATCTCCGGCGGGAGAGGGATGAAGGGGCCGGAGCACTTTAATCTCATCGAGGGCCTCGCTGACGTTCTCGGGGCCGGGGTGGGTGCATCCAGGGCGGTTGTGGATGCGGGATGGCGTCCGCACGATGAACAGGTCGGGCAGACCGGAAAGACGGTCTCACCCACGATGTATGTGGCCTGTGGCATTTCCGGAGCGGTTCAGCATCTTGCAGGGATGTCTTCCTCGAAGTATATTGTTGCCATCAACAAGGACAAGGATGCGCCGATTTTTCAAGTTGCAGATTATGGGATCGTTGGAGATGTGTTTGAGGTCCTTCCGGAACTGACCGACCACCTGAAGAAGGCACTCGGCAAAGAATAGTTCGCTATGATGAACGTATCCGAGGGAGGTTGCGCGTGGACAGAGTGCAGGTAGACATACTTGGTCTCTCTTCGAACCCCGCAAGCGGAGGGGCATTTGCATTGATATTGAAAGAGGTGGCGGGCCCGCGCCGGCTTCCGATTATCATCGGCGCGAATGAAGCGCAGTCGATCGCGCTTGAGATGGAGGGGATCAAGACACCCCGCCCGATGACCCACGATCTGATGAAGAGTATTATTACTGCTTTCGGGTCCGAGTTGCAGGAAATAATTATCGACGAACTCAAGGAAGGGACGTTCTACGCCAAGATCTCGATCGACGGACAATCGATCGATTCGAGACCGAGCGATGCAATAGCGCTTGCGGTGCGGTACGGCGTTCATATCTATGTCGCGTCCATGGTGATGGACGAGGCGGCATTTGTACCGGAAGAGGAAGAAGAGGAAGGAGATACAGAAGTGGATTCAGAGTCAGGGAAAAGAGCGGAAGAGGCTGTTCCTGCAAAACCGAAAACGAAACTTGAGATGCTTCAAATGAAGCTGAAGGAAGCGGTGGAGAAGGAAAACTACGAGAGCGCTGCCAAGCTGCGCGATGAGATCCAGAAACTGAACACGCAGGAAAACTAACCGCACCGTATCAGTTCAAGCATGTCACGGACGGCCTGCTCCAGCCCGGTGAACACAGCACGGGCAATCAGAGCGTGTCCGATACTCACCTCTTCAATCTCTCCGATTGAGAGGATTCCATTGATATTCGCATAGTTCAACCCGTGGCCGGCATTTACTCCCATCCCGAGCTCTGAGGCCTGCCGGGCTGCGTTCCGGAGTTGGTCAAGCAACATTCTCCGGTCGTCTTCGCTTCGGGCGCGTGCATAGGCGCCGGTGTGGAGTTCGATCTTGTCGGCGCCGATTTCTGCCGCGGCCTCGATCTGAGCCGCCTCAGGGTCGACAAACAGGCTGACCTCGATTTCATGTTCGTTCAGCCGCTCGATCGTCTTCTTCAGCTGCTTCCTGCCCGCAACGACATCCAGTCCCCCCTCGGTCGTCAGTTCCTCCCGACGCTCCGGCACCAGCGTAGCGAGCTCCGGGAGAGTCTCGATCGCGATTCGGATGATTTCCTCCGTCGCCGCCATTTCAAGATCCAGCTTCGTCTTGACGACTTCACGAAGGAGGCGTAGATCGCGATCGTTGATGTGGCGGCGGTCCTCCCTGAGGTGACAGACGATCCCTTCTGCCCCGGCCAACTCACAGATCTGTGCCGCGGCGACCGGATCCGGTTCCACTTCGCCACGAGCCTCTCTGAGGGTGGCGACATGATCAATATTGATTGCAAGACGCATACGAGATTCTTCCTTACTGTGAAGCGGTACCTGGAACAGACGGACGTTCCCTCGTCACAAACTGAAGACGGTCGGGAGTCCGGGCAATCACAAGCAACCCGCGGGGGAGTTTTACCGTCGGTATGACCGACCGTACTGTGTCGTTCATGATCGCAGCATAATCCACCATCACCCGGCAATCGTCCACCGTGATCGCCGCAAGCTGGTCGATTGCCCCCCTCACCAGCAGATCGACCTTCGGCGGAATAAGGATGACCTCGCGGTCATCAGGAGCCGAGTAAACGGTGACAGGGACTCCCATTATCGATTTTTCCGCGAGAGGCTGGACGTTGAGCCGAAAAGTGACCGAATCCGGAGAAACAAAGACATAGTACAACAGGGAATCAGCGATGCCGATCCTTTTTTCGAGAGAGCTTCTCAGCTCACCCTGGTCCGGGACCGCTACCTCCCATGCCGAGAGGGAGTGAACCACCGTCGCCGACCCAATGACCCGGACACTCTCCGGAGCAACGATCGGTTCACCGGAGAGGCCGTAACCGTCAGCGAACCGGAGATCACCGGTGACCGAAACGGGGACTCGCTTCTCCGCCGCCGGCACCAGCGTGACGAAAACAGACTCCGGCTTCATACTGACCAGCTCAACTCCTTCATGCAGCCCGAGTTCCCCCTCCATATCCTGAATGGTCCAGACTTTCTGAGTCGCCGAGGCGTTTTGGACGTCGAGGTGGAACGGAGCACCGGTGTTCCAGAGTTCACCGGCGAGGCTCCAGCCCTCCCCCCGCAGGGTGAGCCTCAAAAACCGGGGAAGAGGCCTGGACGAGGCGAACCCATCCGGAATGTTGTCAAGCACAACCGGGATGGTTCTGACTGACTGGTACTGCCCGCCGAGTTTGACCGATCCCCAGAGAAGGATGGCAAACAGGGTCGTGGCAAGAGCGATATGGTATCCCCGTTCACGCATTCTCTTCCTGTTCGCGCCCGGCCCTCCGCGCCATGCGGGAGCGCACTGCCGGATCGCGCCACAATCCGGCTACAATACAAATAAGGACAAGAGACCAGGCCGCGTACGTGACTGTCTTCCCGGTCGAATACGTCGGGGGATCGAACGCAAAGACGATTTCATGATCTCCGGCCGGAACGAGAACAGACCGGAGGATCGAGTTGGTCCGAAGAATCGGGGTCTCCTCTCCGTCGATGTACGCTTTCCATCCGGCAGGATAGAACACCTCCGAAAGCACCAGAACGGCGGAACCGCTGGCATACGTGCTCATCGTGATCCTGCGCGACTTGTATCCGGTGAGCTGAACCCTCGTGCTGTCCGCCGGCCTCTCCGGCAGGGAAACATCACCCTGGATTACTGCAGTCTCTCGAGGGTCGAACGCCGGTGAATTGATAATGCGGAACACCTCGCTGTCATTTTCCGCTTGGATTGCCGAGGAGACGAAGAATGTGCGCGGGAGTGCCTCAGGGTTCCTGTAGATCGTTACCCTTCTCGTATCATCCTTGTACTCTATCGGGAATCGCTCCTGCGGAAGAGGATAGCCTGTAATGACGTAACGGGCATTCAGCATGTTCACGACATTCATATTCACCGGAACACCGGGATCGGTGGAGACATACAAACAGGAGTCAAGCACCGCCTGGTAGATTTTGAGCTTCGCCGCATTATATCCCCCCAGGGACTGAAGGCCGTGGTAGGCATAGGTGTTGTCTCCGAACTGGTTCCCGAGCGGAAGTATCCTGAACAGACCGGGCTGCTGTTTGAGGAATGTGATCGCCGGGTCCGGCCGGAAGTTTTCGTCGAGCGCCCGGGCAGGCACAGGGTTGATGAACCGCGCATCGATCAGGAAAAGGTCGACGACAAGAACCACAACGAGCGAGGCAGCAAACTGCCCCTGCCGGATCTTCCGCATAAGAAACAGAAGGGTCGCACCGATACCTGCAATGGCGAACAGCAGAAATCGGAGCGTGTCATTCCAGAGACCGCTGATCACTTCATTTCCGTAGAACCGGATCTCCTTCAACTGGTCAATCACCTGTCCTGCTCTTCCGCCGTACTGTTGCTGGTACTGCTGAAGCTCGCCGTCCCGGACAAGCATCGACGCAGAGAAGAACTGGAACAGGGAGTCCTTGAAAAGGAAGATCAGGACAACGAGCACCGAGAGGGTGCTCAGAGCAATAACGAGGCGTTGCCGGGCCTTTGCGGTTCCGGAAGAATCCTCCGCGACCGATGTCAGGGCCGAGAAACCAACAGCGGCGAGCACCCCCAGCGCGAACGGAAGCAGGTGAAGAATTGTTGATGGAGCCCGGAACTTATTGAAGAACGGCAGAAAGTCGAACAACAGATTGTACAGCGGGGCGAAATGTTTTCCGAATGACATCAGCAGAATGACAGCGGTCAGAATGAGAAAGAAGAGGGCGAGCCCGCGCCGCTTGTACAGGATTCCGATCACACTGAGGAAGACCGGGATGATGCCGACATAGACGGTGGAAGTCGTGAATGGCATCCATCCCCAGTAGTAGGGTGACTGAAACCCGAAAAATGACGGGATGATCACCGTTATCAGCTCTAGAGGATGCATCGACCAGTTTGTTGCGTAATCCCA
>JAOUDE010000315.1 GCA_029859455.1 Ignavibacteria bacterium
TAACCGGGGAGCTGGCGAACATGATCGAATCCAGGGGGCTGGTCGTCCACTCTCTGTCCCTGAATGGAAGCAACATCCTCTCAAAGGCTGTAAGGCTCTTCCGCCTGCTCAGGAACAGGAGATTCGACGTACTCCACACCCATCTGATCCATGCAACGCTTCTGGGGCGGATCGTCGGATGGTTGGCCCGGGTCCCGGTGATCATATCGACCGAACATAACACCTCAAACTGGCAGAACCGAAATGTTCCGGCTCTGATGGCCTATCGAACAACGGAGAGGTTCTCCCGGAAGACGATCGCCATTTCCGAAGCCGTCAGACGTTGTGTGATGGAGATCGGAAAGATCAGTTCGGAAAAAATCGAAGTCCTCTATAACGGTGTTGATCTCGACGAGCTTGACGAAGACGGAGGACAGGCAGATGTTCTTCGAACGGAACTCGGGATCTCAGCGAGCGACCCGCTCATCGGTACCGTAGGACGGATGGATAAAAGGAAGGGATATGACCATTTGATCAGAGCGATGATCCCTGTTCTGAGACTCCACCCCTCCGCCACGCTTCTTCTCGTCGGCGACGGAGTAGAGAGGAACTCTCTGACAGATCTTTCGGTCCGATTAGGCCTTGGTGATCGGATTATCTTTGCCGGGTCGCAGACCGATATCAGAGGATACGTGCGCCTCATGGATGTCTTCGTTCTTCCGTCGCTGCAGGAGGGACTCTCGATTTCATTGATTGAGGCAATGGCCCTCCAACGGGCAGTCGTCGCCAGCAACGTTGATGGGATTCCTGAGGTTGTTTCACACGGTGTTGATGGCGTGCTGGTCGAACCAGGCAATGAGGAAGCGCTTGCCGATGCTCTCTGTGCACTTCTAAATGACAAACCCCGCATTCGGGCGCTCGGTGCTGCAGCCAGGCAAAAAGTAGAAAGACAATTCAATATTCGAGAAGCTGTGACCCGTCTGGAAGGGATGTATCGAAACCTTGCACGGGGCACAGGATGAGCGGTCCGCTAGCCGGGTTTCACGGCGTATTATTTCCGAGCCATACGACAACGAAAGACAGATGAGTCTCCATCGTAAAAAGATACTGTTCGTTGCAAACAGCGCATGGCATCTTCAAAATTTCAGAGCGCCGCTCATTGTCGAGCTCATGAATCATGGTGCTGAAGTTGTTGCAATCGCGCCCCGCGATCAATATGCGGATGACCTTGTCCAGAAGCTGGGAGTCAGATATATTAGCATCCCAATCGGACGAAAGACGCTCAACCCGATTTCCGATCTGGTGATTGGGTCCCGACTTCACCGCTTATATGTGCGTGAGGCTCCTGACATTGTCTTTCACAATACGATAAAGCCGGTTATCTATGGATCGATTGCCGCCCACCACGCCGGGGTCAGGCGAATTGTCAATATGATCCCGGGGCTTGGCTACGTGTTCTCTGGAACCGGTATTGCTCAACGACTTCTTCGCCCCCTCGTGACGGAGATGTATCGGTTTGCACTACGAAGGTCACACGTTGTTCTTTTCCAGAATCCGGATGACAGGGAGTTTTTCGAACTGGAGGGGTTGGTGACGTCAGAGAAGGCGCGTATGGTCTACGGTTCCGGTGTTGACCTCACTCACTTCTATTTTGTAGAGCCCCGAACGGGAGCCAGCACAAGGTTTCTCTTCCTTGGAAGGATGTTATGGAATAAAGGAGTAGGGGAGTTCGTGTCGGCGGCCGTCATTGTGCGGAAACGTCACCCCGAAACAGAGTTTCAGCTGCTAGGCATAATCGACAAGGAGAATCCTTCGTCCATTCCTGAGAAAACAGTCCGACAATGGCATGACTCCGGGGATATCGAATTCCTGGGATCCACCAATGACGTCAGGAGCGTACTCAAGGATTCGGATGTCGTAGTCCTGCCTTCCTACTACCGGGAAGGGGTTCCGCGTTCATTGCTTGAAGCTGCGGCAATGGGAAAGGCGATTGTTACGACTGACATGCCGGGCTGTCGGGAAGCAGTTATTCATCAACAAACGGGAATTCTGGTTCCGCCGAAGAGTGTCGATGCGCTTGTCGAGGCCATGACATTCATGATAAATGAACCTAAACGGCGGGCCGAGATGGGAAGGCAGGCGAGGCAGTTTGCTTCTCAATCATTTGATGTAGAAGATGTCAATAGAAAGATCCTTGGTATTATGAACATCGATTAGTAATCGATTGAGTGTAACGTAGCCGAACCTGGTCAGGTGAGTGTGGGGTTGCGGCCCGGCCAGCAGAGGATTTCATTATCATTTCCATTTCCTTGTCCAAGCAAACTGAAATAACGATCATGCTCCTGGCCGACGTTCTTGCCGTTTGCCTGAGCTGGTATCTCTACTACCTCGTGCGTGTGACGAGCGGGTGGATCGATATTGCGATGGAGCCTGATTTCTGGCTTCCGATGGTAGCACTGTCGTTCTTCTGGCTCTTTCTCTTTTTTGTTGCCGGGCTGTATCGGCACTGGTATGCCTCCTCACGACTGGACGAGCTGACGCTCGTTCTGAAGACGGTCAGTATCGGCTGCCTCTTCCTGTTTTTTGTGGTCTTTGTGGACGATCAGGGATCCACTGTCCAGGTCAGTTCCAGGATGCTGATAGCAATCTACTGGACCATCACGCTGGCAAGTGTTGCGTTCGGACGGATGGCGATCAGGAGTATCCAGCGGAATCTTCTGATCCGGGGGATCGGTGTGCACAACGCGTTTATCATTGGTACTCGTGAAGGAGGGATGGCGCTGTATGATCAGGTTGTGAAGTATCCCGGCCTCGGGTTCAATGTTGTCGGCTTCGTGGGACTGGATGCAAGGACCGTCCGCGGGAACCCGTACAACGATATCCCGATCGTCGGTACCGTGAACGATCTGGAGTCTTTGATCGAGGAGCATGATGTCAAGGAGCTGCTGATCGCGCTCGAATCGACGGAGCATGACAGGCTCCTCGATATCATGGCCCGTACCAATTCGCACCGGGTCGGTATGAAGATCATTCCGGACCTCTATGACATTATCAGCGGTCAGGCCAGGACAAACCAGATCTATGGTTTTCCGCTGATCGACATCAACCCCCAGCTGATGAGGCCTTGGGAGGAATCGCTGAAACGCTTCATCGATATCGTCGTTTCGGTGAGTGTGCTGGTTGTCGGACTCCCGTTCTGGCTTCTGGTCGCGTTGCTGATCAAGCTTGATTCGAAGGGGCCGGTCCTCTACCGGCAGGAGCGTGTCGGGAAGGATGGCGAGCTGTTTCAGATTCTGAAATTCCGGTCGATGGTTCAGAATGCCGAACAGGCGGGACCACAGTGGGCCGACAAGGAGGACCCGAGGGTGACTCGGCTGGGGAATATCCTGCGGAAGCTCCACCTCGATGAAGTGCC
>JAOUDE010000027.1 GCA_029859455.1 Ignavibacteria bacterium
CAGATCACCGGTGACCGGCCGATGCGCCGGCAGGATGACCCGCCGGCGGCAGCAGGGAAACAGGTCCCTGATCAGGAGAAGGTGGTCGAAGCCAAACTGAGCCCGGTCTCGGAGGAGCAGATCCGCACGCGATGGCCGCAGATCATCAATGAGTTGAAGGAGAGAAGGATTGCTCTTGGGATGGCGCTTCAAGGCACTCTCGTCGCTTCCGTTCAGGGCCATCTCGTGAAAGTTGGATGTGACAATGAGTTTGCCGTTTCTTCAGTGAAGAGGTACAGGCAGGACATCCAGGATGTGCTGCAAAAGAACCTCGGGGGCCGCGTTCAGATCGAACCGGTACTGGTTGCTCCCGCGGCCGACGGCGGGATTGGGGCCGCAGGGCCGAAGGGCAGCTCCGGAACACCGGTTGATGAACACCCCGTGGTCAAAGCGATGATCCGGGAACTCGGGGCAGAACCGCTCTGAGCCGCGCTCCGTGGACAGAAGGAGGAGTATGATGCGTACAGGTTTTGTGGCTGCGTTGGTACTGACCATGCATGTGAGCCTTCTTGGCGCGACCGGGGTTGGGAAATATGCCGGTGAGTTCATCGCAATCGGCGTCGGTGGCCGGGCGCTCGGACTGGGCGGAGCGTACACCGCCCTGGCCACTGATGTCACCGCAGGGTACTGGAATCCCGCAGGGCTGTCTCACATGGAGTATCCGCAGCTGATTCTCATGCATGATGAGCAGTTCGGAAGCCTGGTGAATTATGACTACGGAGCCGTTGCGTTTCCGGTCGGCACCAGCACCAGCCTGGGCCTCAGCGTGATTCGGCTCGGGGTCGATGATATTCCTGATACGCGCAATGCCGCGGTGGACGTAAACGGTAATGTTACGTACGATCCGAATGACCTGAGCCGGATCGATCCATCACGAGTCTCCTACTTCAACGCAGCCGACTGGGCATTTTTCCTCACCTATTCGAAACGCCAGTCAGAGGTCTTTTCGTACGGCGCCAATGTCAAGTTCATTCGCCGGGAGCTTGGCGAGAACTCCGCCACCGGGATTGGCTTTGACGCAGCGGTCTGGTTCCGTCCGTTTGAGAATGCGAGCCTCGGCCTGAATGTTCAGGACATCACGACCACCTTCCTTGCATGGGACACGGGAACCAATGAGCTGATTTCGCCGACGATGAAAATCGGTGCGGCGTACGGGATCGATGCATTTGAAGGAAGATTTACTCCGGTGGTTGATTTCGACGTCCGGTTCGAAGGGCGAAAGTATGCATCCGCGGCAAACCTGGGTCCGGTGAGTTTCGATATCCACAGCGGACTGGAATTCGATTACAGGAACGTGATTGCACTTCGGGTAGGATATAGCGACATTCAACAGATCACATTTGGCGGCGGCCTCCGGCTGCCGAAGCTGGCTATCGATTATACATTCGCGAAATTCGATGGAGCAAACCAGCTGGGGAACACCCACCGTATCTCTCTGATCTTCACCCTTGAGTCCGACCAGTTCAGGAGACCGCCCAAAGAGTGAGGACGTCAATCCTGCGGCCCGGGGGAACAAGCATTGCCGTCGTTGCCGCGATCGGACTCCTCGGCTGTGCAAGCCCGCCGGACCGCCCACCAGCAGTTCTTGAAGACCAGTACCGTCTCTCCTCTAACCACCTGTTTCATTATCGACCACCCGTTGGTTGGCTCGAGCAGCCCGCGCCGGAGAATGCACCGGAAATCCGGCTCTGGCTCATGAGCCCGGACCATCTTCGGTCGATACAGATCAGAGAAGTCCGGATGGATTCCTCCGCGGCCGCTCTCCTGAAACAGCGCGGCCCTTCCTCCCTTGTTCAACTAATCTACCGGATGGAGTCCGAGACGCCCGGCATTGAGTCGTCTGAACTGATTGTGACCGGTGAGGCGGAACGAACTTTCTGGAGCTATTCCAGTCGCGACCAGGGCGGGGTGAAATACGAGGCGTCTCTGTTTTTGACAGAAGGGAGGCTGTTCGAATGCAGATCAGTCGATACGAGGGGAGAGATTGTGCCAGAGATGCACAGCGAGTTTCTTGCCGGTCTCCGCTGGTAAATCAGGGAGTATCTGAGGCAACCCCGCACCAGTTTCTGCCAGGCGGAGTCTTCTGGAAACGACGGATTCTCCCTGTGAATAGTTCGGCCGGATAATCGGTGGGATATTGAGACTGTGCCTGCTCAAAGGCAGCGAGCGCATCCTCCCACCGTTGCTGCCGGTATGCGGCCAGCCCCTCTTCAAAAGCGCGGACGAAAGCGAGTTCCGTCGCTTCGTTTTTTGCTCCGCGCCTGCCCCGCAGTTCATAGATTCTTACAGGTTCAGACCGGCCCTTGATGGATATGATGTCGAGTTCACGGCAAATGAACCCGCCCCCGGATTCCCGGTAGCAGCTGTCGCTGATAATAGTCTT
The DNA here is from genome assembly GCA_029859455.1 of Ignavibacteria bacterium. GTDB lineage: Bacteria > Bacteroidota > Ignavibacteria > UBA10030 > UBA6906 > JAOUDE01. Next base: position 2,423 of record JAOUDE010000027.1, read on the forward strand.
CGTCCTGTATAGTTTGTTAATCCCTTCAAGGCGTGATGCGAGATTGACGCTGTCGCCGATCACGGTGTAGTTGAACTTACGACTGCTTCCCATGTTTCCCACAATCATGTCACCCGTGTTCACGCCGATGCGGGCCGAGAGCAGCGGCTTCTTTCGCATCCCCCACTCCATTCTGATTGCGGCAAGCGTTTCCTGCATCTGAAGTGCCGCTTCACAGCACATTCTCGCATGATCCTTCTGCGGCACCGGCGCCCCCCAGAATGCCATGATGAGGTCGCCCTCGAACTTGTCCACTGTTCCGTCATTCGTGAGGACGATTGCCGTCATGGAGCTGAGGTATTCGTTCAGGAGGCCGACGAGTTCCTCCGGTGGCCGTGTCTCCGCAAGTTCGGTAAAACCCTCGAGGTCACTGAACAGAACGGAGAGCTCTCTCCGCTCACCCCCGAGCTTGAGCTTCTCGGGGTTCTGGACCAGCTCATCGACAATGGACGGGTTGACGTAGGTACCGAACATCCGTTTGATCATGAAGCCCTGGCGCCTTTCAAAAACGAAATGATGCGCCGTGCTTGCGACATAACCGGCGGCCACAGCAAGAACAGGGCCGACAAGCGGTAGAACATATCCCGCATCAATAAAGAGACGGATCGACAACAGGGCGATGAGTGCCAGCTCAGCAACGGCGAACAGGAACCCGTTCACCTCCACCATGATATGACGTGATGTTTTCGAGCTTTTCAGCCACGAGGTGACGAAAAACGTTGTGAAGGTAATGAGAAGCACCGTCAACCACGAAGCAAGAGGTGACTGCCGGATCAGGAAATCACCCCTGAGCACGCTCTCGATAACGTTGGCATGGATCTCGACGCCGAACATGGTGTTGGATCCGACATATGACCGCCTCGCGATCGGGACATGATGGATATCCTGATCCTCCGGTACGGTGGAACCGACCAGAACGATCTTATCCCGGAATGTTCCATCAAACAGATAGCCGAAATCGGGGTCGCTGAACAGATTGATCTGTGCCCCCGAGCGGGCTTCCTCAACCGTGGTGAACGACTCGTCGTCCAGAACGTCTGCTATGTCAACATGCCGGAATGACCGGCTCGGGCCGAAGTAGTTGATGAGAACGGAGGCCTCATCGTATGCGGGCACCTCAATGCCACCGATGAGGAAGGCGCCGTCATCGGATCGGCCTGGCAGGGTGAGGGGAGGGCGGCCGAAGTACCGGTTCAGGACTGAAAAACCGAAACTCGGGATATACTCGGTCGCAGGAATATAGCGGCGGACCACTTCATCCGGGTCTTTCAGGACATTCACAAATCCCAGGGAGCTGTCCACGTCGAAAAACTCATTGCCGTAATTTTCGGACGAGCGGAATATCCGATACAAGTTGTTGTCGATTTTGAGTCTTCCTGCAAGGACAACATGGCCGGCATCCCTCAGCGTTTCCCTCAACATGATATCATTGTTCGGGTCATGAGCGTCATCACCGACGAAGAGAATGTCGATTCCTACGGCGCGTGCACCGGCGCGTGTCAGGTTGGTGACGAGTCTTGCATAGTACGAACGGGGCCAGGGCCAGTTATCCGGCAGCGATTCGAACGAATCTTCGGAGATTTCGACAATGACAAGGTGCGAACTGTCGGCGGGAGTTATTCGAGGTCCGCGGAGCTGGAAGCGGTAATCGAGTGCGCTGAGTTCCAGGCGCTCAACGATGCCGATACCAAGGAACGATTCTGCAAAAAGCAGAACGACCACGAGGAGTCCCGACAGCAGCGAAAGCGTGAGTCGCCGGCCAACCTCTTTGGTGAAGCGTGCCCCGGGCATCAGAGATCCTGCCTAGAAGTCATACCTGAGGGTTGTTCTCCAGATACTGTCATCGGCAACCATCTGGTTCGCAAGGTACGTGAAACGCATCTGAATCGTGAGATTGCGCTGGATGGCATATCCGATTGCACCCTCGTAAATGGTGCGCCGGACATCACCCAGTGTGGGGCTGATCCGCGCTTCGAGCGAAAGACGCTCCTGGAAGACCCGGTACAAACCGCTCAACGAGAGGGTCGTGTAGTCTGATTGTTGCTGCACACCCGCGACCCCGGAAGGGAGGGAGTTGAAACTGAAGGCGACGTCAAATTTCGTTTCCAGAGGGACGGTGAAACGTGAGCGAAGTTGGAGGGAGGATGTCGTACTGTTCACATCCAGCCTCCTGGGGGAGTTGTCGGTTCTGGATGACGTAGAGAGATTAAATGAGGCAATATGACGCGCGCCGAAATCGAAACCGTAGGAACTTTGGAGGTAGACCCGGTTGTCGACGTCATCGATCGACTGGGGCGAATCCGCACCTGTGGTGGAAAGACCGTTATCCGACGAATAGCGTCCGAGTCCAACGGTGATCGTCGGTCCGTCATTCCTGGGGTAGTAGCTCAGAGCGGCTGTAATGTTCTGGAACTTCGTGGTCGCGACCTTGAAGTTCGATGTGTTGTCCTGCAAAAGCTCAAAACCAAGAGAGAGAAGGATCTGGTTGCTCGACAGGGCTATCCGGTCTGAAAGAGTAATGCCCTGGATGTCGGTCCGGATGTACGCCTGTCCGAATGACCGGTAGTCGCTTCCGCGAAATACGTACTGAGCTGAGAAATTGTTGTTGAAATAATTGAGCCTCACGCCAAACTCGTACGCCAGGGTTGCGAGCTCGTTGAAGGAGAGGGGGCGAAGATTATCATTCACCGTTATGAAGCTGCCGAGAATATCCTTCACGGTCTTGATATCGGACGCCCGGTCGCCGAAGGTTGTGTCGATGTACTCGTCTGAAAAAGTCCCGCTGGAAATGTCGAAATTGTAAGCGCTGAAGGCGGCCTGGCCGGAGAACTCGACTCTCCGGCTGTCGAAGCCGCCGCGGAAGTCCAGGGCCACGACGGCATTCTCCTGAGGACGGGATCCGTATGTGATCGAGCCGACGTCATCCTTTCCCTTGAGGACCGTCAGCCCGATTCCGCCGGATCTCCCCAGGAGAGTCTCTGTCCTGAGGACCAGGAGATCCCGCTGATACGTACCATAACTGAACTTTCCCCAGTCGGTGCTTCCAGGCAAGGGGCCGTACGCTGCTGTCGGATCTCTCTGCTGTTCCACTCCGAGACTGTCAACGGGAATTTGTGCGAGAAGGGCACCGTCGATCGGGCGGTTGACCTCACCGCTGGCCGCCATAAAAACCTGAGGCCCTGCCAGAAGGCGACCGCTGAATCCCCGGATGCGCATGCCACTCATGACCAGACTGGGGAAGACAGGATAGCTGTCTCCATACCCGAGTTGCAGCCAGGAGGACTCGACGCCGCCGAAGAATCTGTTCTGTGGTTGCCGGTCCGGCTCCTCGTCGGAGGTTACGAACGCGTTCGCGATCACGGACCAATCGTCAAGCCGGCCCCGCAGTCTGACGTCAGCACGGTTGTACCATGTACCGGTGGTGGCGATGTTCTCATGGCGTGACTCGGCCATCGCTGAACCAGTCACGGAAGGTCCGGGAGGGAGCGGAGCACCGGCGAGCCCCTGTCCCGACACCGCAAAATCGAAGTGGACGCGATCGACCAGGAACCCTGCCTGGTCAAAGAGCCGGATTGTGAGTCGATGAGTCCCCCCCGAAAGGGCGATACCGACATTGCCGGGGACGAAAACGAAGAGGTCGCCGCTGGCGACGACATGATCGGTTACATCCGTGCCGTCGAGCCACAGCTGAGTCGATGATTTCGCGATTGTGGAGTCGACGCGCTGAAGCGAGAATGCGACAATCACTTCATCAGAAGATGGGCGGAACGCGGGTTCAGGGCTGAGGAGTACTACATCCGAAGACTCGCTTTCCCCGCGGATCTGGATCTGAAGTGGTGAACCAGGCGGTGATTCGAAAGGGGCCGCTGCTTCCCCGGGCGGGTTCGTTTCCACAGAACCGTCGGTTTTCATGAAGATCAGGTAGTACTCAAGAAAGGGGGGGAGAACGTCCTGCGCCGCAACCTGAACGGTCGCTGTGTTTCCGACCAGGTCCATTTCCAGCGTCGCGTATTCCCCGGCCCCGAATGCACGGTAGCGGAAATAGATCTGATTGTATTGACCAGGGTCATTCAATTCCGCTCGGATGACGAGTGGCGTTCGGGCAACCGGTTCTGAGTGGGTAATTCTGGCGACCTCGAAAGAGACCTGCGCGCGTACCGTGACGCTGCAGGCGGCAAGAAGGAGAGGGGCGAAGGAAATCCGCACGCATTGTCGCCAGAACCGGGGCAGGGAATGGCCGCGGGCAAGCGACATTGGTCTGTTGGGGAGGTTCTGCAATGTCTCGCTAGTAAAAAGGCCCTAAAGAAATATCCACAGGGCCTGGTGCCTGTTTCACCTTGTCAGGTCTGACAGTCCTGTCGCCGGCAACGTTTAATCCTTGAAGTCGATCTTCAATTTCTTCTTGTTCCCCTGTCCATCCTGCAAGTCAAGTTCGAAAAGGTTATCTGCTTCACCGGAATCAATCGACTCCTGCGCCGCTGCAACCTCTTCGGGAGTGGAGGCGCGTACCTCGAGCGAACCGTCCGGCTTCGAAATCCCTGTGAACCCGGCGGCAACATCGAGTGAGTCGCCTGAGGGAGTATTGGTGAGCCGGATCGTTCCTTCCGTGACGATCAGAGTATCTGCTTCACCCCGAACGGTGAAGGCTCCCTGTGTCCCTCTGATCGCAGCGACCGACGTGGGTGAGGTGAAACGGAACTGATCGTTCCTCTCCTGTTTGCCGATAATAAACCCGATCACACCTTTCTGAACATCGACTTCCTTGACGATCTTGGTTTCGTCGACCGACCCGGTAACAACCAGCTCAGAATTCTCCCGGACCTTCACGATGCTCTTGTCGGCAAATTTAATTACAGCGAGAGCCTCCTCACCCGTGCTCACCATGTCACCGACAGAAATGATCCCGGCGGGTGTTGCCGCCACCCAATCGGCTGTCCCTTTCTTGTGATTGACGTCCGGGATGATCTTGACAAAAAGGGCTGTTCCCGCAGTAACGGGTGTGGGGGGGAGAATAACAGCGATCCCGAGGGCAAGGACCGAGGCCACCAACCTGGATGTGTGGTTCATGATTCGTCCTCTTTATTCGATAGTAACACTTTTGACCGATCCCTGCTTTTCACGCAGGTGTTCGAGGAGGCGGACCAGTTCGTTGTATGCGATCGGTGTTCCGTTCAGCGACATTGTGCCGTCGGCTGTAAGGCCTTCTCTCCGTATTCTGTTGAAGACCTCAGCGAAGTCGGGACCGACAGCCTGTTCAATTTCTGCAAGAATGCCTGAGACCCATGGCGCATTGCGGGTCGAGACCCTGAAGGTCCATAGTTCACTGCGCAGAAGTGCATCGCCTCCTCCGGAGACTCCGGCGAGCCCCTCGATTGTCCAGACATATGTTCTTCCCGGTTGTAACGCCCGGACACCGGACGACGGGTACTGGAACGAGTTGGTTTCGACCACCTCGGTGAGATGAGGAACTCCGGAGATAACTTCCTCCGGTGCCATTTGGCCGGGGAGTTGCTCGTAAACGGAGATCCGCGATCTTGTGCCGTCGTAACGCCACTGAAACAGCTGGAATTCGCTGGCGTTCTCATCGCCGTCCGGCGGTAAGAGGAGCTGAATGGAGCCAGGGTTGGTGGGTTCAAGGTCGAAGGTGACTGAAACCGGTGTTCCACCCTCCGGAGTCACCGTGACGAAGAACTGGTACAGGCCGACCGGGATGCGGCCTCCGGGCAAAGCGGTCTCCTCGAGCCGTGTCCTCGCATCGGCCCGAACGACATGCTCAGCAACGCTTGGATTCCCGTTTGTCAGGTCGATGTTGGTCACGGTCCTGGCATTGACCACATCGAACGGATCGGTCGTAATCGCAACGGCATTGGGGAACCGGTTGCCATCCGCCAGCATGATGTTGATTGCGATATCCATGACCACCTGCACCGGCTGCTCGCTGCGCATGGTGATCGTAAAGATCCATTTTGGAGTTGTCGCGTTCAGGAAGTCAAGATCATTGACTGTCAGCAGGTCGACGGGGGCAATCTGCGGCGGATCAAGCGTGACCTGTTGGGAGGCGGAGGTGCCGGCGAACAGGCACAGGAAGAGGAGAGGGAGCATAGAATGAACCATGGTGCGAACTGTTGGCCGAATCTTATCCATCTGTCGTCCTCCTGGACATGGTTTCTTTTTGCCGCTCGTACGGGGAGGTACAGGAAGAAGTTAGCTAAATGGAGAGAGTATTGCAAACAAGGAAACCGGGAATGAGAGGCAGGTCACACTCAAGTTGTCTTGCAGATCACACCGGCCGATGCTCAGATTTGTGGCTCCTGGTCACACTGCGTGATCCGACCAACAATGAACGGCGTTGAAACGACAACGCCCTCCGAAGAGGGCGCGAAAAAGGACTGTGCAGGAGATTTCAGAAACCGAAGATGTCATTCAGGACAACAAAGAACATGAAAGCGAGAAGGACCACCATGCCCGCCTGTTGAACCATAAGCTTTACCCTCACGGGCAGTTCTCTCCGTGTAATTCCTTCAATAAGGAGAAAGAGGAAATGCCCCCCGTCGAGAGCAGGGATCGGGAGCATGTTGAGTACTGCAAGGCTGATACTGAGGAGGGCCATGAAGGCAAAATATGTTGTCACCCCAAGCTCCGCGCTCTGGGCTGCCATCTGGGCAATCTTGATCGGTCCGCCGACGTTCTTGACGAACGAGGATTCACCGACAATCATCAGCCAGATCTGTTTGACGAAGCTGACGGAAACGGTTCCAACCTGATTGATGGCGACAGGGAGAGCTCCGAACAATGAGTAGGAGAGGACGGTGCTGGGGCCGGTGTAGACCGGCGAGATCGCTATGCCGATCCTGCCATCCTCGCCGGGAACCGCCGTACCGCTCATTTGCTGGTCGCCGCGGAGCCACTCGACGTTCACCGGTTCTCCCGGATGTTCCCCGATCAGCCTGGTCACCTGAAGCGTCGATAGAATAGGGCTATCATTGACCTTCAGCAGGAGATCGCCGGGCCGGAGCCCCATGGCGTCGGCGGGTTTTCCCGGCTCGACCTGGTTGATGCTGACGTTCGAGTGTGCAGAAGTCAGCCCATAGGCGGCTTCTGTCGGATCGGGTACCGATCCGCGCGGAATGACAAGCGTGATCTCGCCGTTCCTCCTGAGAAGCTCGACAGCGACATCGTCACTCATCGAGTCGAAGTAAATCGCGTTCATGACCTCATCCCAGCTGACCACCGGACTTCCGTTCATCGCCAGGATCCTGTCACCTTGCATGAAGCCGGAAGTTTCGGCGGCACTTTCCGCGTCTACATAGGCGATCTCTGTTGTCTCGCGGACGGTTCGTCCGTTCGCGTAGTTGATTCCCCAGAAAATGGCGATGGCAAGGAGAATGTTCATGATCACGCCGGCGGAGATCACAATCATCCGCTGCCAGATCGGTTTTGCCCTGTATTCCCAGGGTTCAGCCGGCTTCGACAGGTGGTCCGTATCAAAGCTCTCGTCGATCATGCCGGCGATCTTGACATATCCCCCGATCGGGACCCATGAGACGCAGTAGTCGGTTTCGCCGATTCTCTTTCCGAAGGCGCGCGGAGGAAAACCGATCGAGAAGCGGTCGACCCTCATACCGCAGAGTTTCGCCGCAAGGAAATGCCCCAGTTCATGGACAAAGACCAGGACGCCGAGCGTGACGATGAAGTAGAAAATGTACTCGATTGTTTCCATGAGTCTCTATATCGAAGCTTGTTGTCTGACGGATGTTGTGTGAAGAGGTACGGATGACGACTCGACCAGGTTTCGGACCGCTTGCCGCGTTTCCGTATCGGCCCGGAAGATCTCCTCAAGGTCGACACGATCCTGCCTGGTGCAGTGTTCCAGCGCTGCAGAGACGATTTCGGGAATCGATGTGAACGGGATGGTTCCCTCCAGAAACATATGGACCGCCTCTTCATTGGCGGCGTTCAGAACAGCGGGCGCCGTCCCACCCATTTGCAGAGCCCGTGAGGCAAGACCGAGACACGGGAAATTGCGGTGGTCGGGCTGGCGGAACGTCAGCTCGCTCAGTTCCGTAAAATTCATTTTTCGATACGGAGCTGACGGCCTATCCGGGTAGGTCAACGCGTACTGGATAGGGAGTCGCATATCCGGCATTGCCAGCTGGGCTTTGACCGAGCCGTCTGTAAATTCAACGAATGAATGAATAATCGACTGTGGATGAATCAGGACATCGATCTGCTCCGGAGGAAATCCGAACAATCTGCATGCTTCGATGACTTCAAGACCCTTGTTCATAAGTGTGGCGGAGTCGACGGTAATCTTCGCCCCCATTTTCCATGTGGGATGGTTCAGCGCTTCTTCCACGGTAACGGCTGCAAGACGGCTCGTTGAATATCCGAGGAACGGACCACCGGATGCCGTGATAATCAGTTTTGCAACGGCAGACAGATCCTCACCCTGGAGGCACTGAAGGATGGCGCTGTGCTCACTGTCGACCGGCAGAAGCCGGACATGGTGCCGTCGGGCGGCTTCCATGACAATTTCGCCGGCCACAACCAGGGTTTCCTTGTTCGCCAGGGCAATATCCTTCCCTGCTTCGATCGCGCGGAGGGTCGGCCTGAGGCCCGAGAAACCGACAAGCGCATTAAGCACCATGTCGGAATCATCGCGCCCCGCGATCTCAAGCAGGCCTTTTTCCCCCCCGAGAACCTCCGTTGTCCTGCCAAGTCGCTTCCGGAGGAGGTCGGCTTTCTCTTCATCAAGAACGGCGACCGAGCGGGGCCGGAATTGCCCGACCTGTTCCTCGAGCAGATCGATGTTGCCGTTTGCACTGAGGGAGCTGACCGAAAAGTAATCTCTGAGGTGAGTAAGAACTTCGAGAGTACTGGTTCCGATTGATCCTGTTGAACCGAGGAGAGTTATGTTCCGATGTTTTCTCAACGAACGCGCAAATCCTTCCAGTCCTAAAAGGTACCGAAAACAAGGGTGGCGTGCAAGATCGCCCTCCGGGACCGAAAACAGTTTGACTCCCGCCGGGATTACTTCTCTGGCGTTGACTCCCCTTCTTCCCACTCCGCAAACCTTGCAACTTCCCTGTGCAGCGAGCGGAGGAAGAATCCCAGGAGGACCATGTCATCAACAATGCCGAAGAACGGAATATAGTCCGGAATGATATCGATCGGACTGATGAGATAGACAACAAGAACAGAAGCCCATCCGATGGTTCGCCACGGCGTCGCGGTGTATGAACCGCTGATCCAGCCCCGGATCATCCTGAAGAACGTTCTGATCACCTCTGCACACTCTTCTTCCGCTTCAAAGATGCCACCACAGCGATACCGATGATCCCCGTGACGACAACCAGAGAGACCGCCACCGGGATGTGAAGGAAGTCGGCAAGGAGCATCTTCACGCCGATAAACATCAACACGACGGAAAGCCCGTGGCCGAGATAGAAGAACGAGCTCATGACGCCGGCAAGGAGAAAATACAACGAACGGAGTCCCAGGATGGCGAAGATGTTCGAGGAAAAGACGATGAACGGATCGCTCGTGATACCGAAGATGGCCGGAATGGAATCGACGGCGAAAATGATATCTGTGGTTTCAACGGTGATAAGAACAAGGAACATCGAAGTGACATGAAGCCGTCCATCCCGGCGCACGAAGAATGCCGGCGAGGAGTATCCAGTCTCCACCGGAAACAATTTTCGCGCAAGCTGGACGAACAGGTTCTTCTCAGGGTGGACCTGAACCCCGGTGCTTCGCATCATCTTCCAGCCGCTGACGACCAGGATCGTGCCGAAAACGTAGAAAACCCAGTCAAACTGCTGTATCAGTGCCGCTCCCGCTGCAATAAAGATCGAGCGCATGACAAGGGCACCCAGGACTCCCCAGAAAAGGATGCGGTGCTGGAGGTGCTGTGGAACCCCGAAGTAGGAGAAAATCAGAACAAAGACAAAGATGTTGTCCACCGAGAGCGCCTTCTCGATGAGGTAGCCGGTGAAGAACTGCAGGGCCGGTTCCGCTCCGGCAAAATAGAGGATTCCGGTATTGAAGATCAGTGCGAGCGAGACCCAGACGATGCTCCAGATGGTCGCCTCTTTCACCCCGATTGCGTGTGCTTTCCTGTTGAAAACACCGAGGTCGAGGGCCAGCATCAGGAGGATGAAGAGGGTAAAGAAGACAAAAAGCAGCGTTTCGTCCTGGGGCATGGTCAGACACTCTTTCCATTAAGCAGCTGTGTGATCCAGCTCGATTGTTCCTGCAGGCTCTCCTGGCTTATCTCGTGGCCGATCGGATACTCGCGATAGATCCATTCGGCGTTTGATTGCTTGAAAAGATCCCTGGTTCTTCGTCCCATCGCAACCGGGATCACCGGGTCGAATGTTCCGTGAGCGATGAAGAAGCCGGTTCCCGAAAGCTCATTCCATTGGGGCGTGCTTCCTTCGACCTGTGGTACGAACCCGCTGTTTCCGACCACTCCGCGGAACAGTCGCGGCATTGAAAGTGCTACGGCATATGCCATCATTGTCCCCATGCTGAACCCGAGAAGGAACAACCGCTGAGGGTCAATCCTGTAGCTGCTGACACTGTGATGGATGAAACGTGTCAGCCGCTGGTAACTGTTCTCGAACATGTCCGGCTCGGGAGCCCCGATATCATCCATATCGTACCATGTGTACCCTCCGCCATACTCGAATCGGAACGGAGCCCTTGGGCTGATGATCGTGAGGCGGGGATCGAGATAACCGGCGAGCCCTGCAAGGTCCTCCTCATCGGCCCCGCGTCCGTGAAGAAGAATAACTCCCGGACGGAGATCCGCATCGCCCGCCTTCCGTGGTTCAATCTGTCGGTGTGTCAGGATCGGCTCGTTCTGGTTCACTCTCCGCTCCGGCTGTATTTCTCGATATATTTGTCATTCAACGTCGTATGTCGGCTCGTCAGATCGATGTTCCTGCCCTGGATGAACTCCATTTCGACAGCGGTCATGATCTCCAGCGGATCCCCGCTGGTCACGATCATGGTCGCGTCCTTGCCCGGATCCAGCGAACCGACCCGGTCCGCAATTCCGAAGATCTCAGCAGGTGAGAGAGTGATCGCCCTCAGCGCTTCATCCGCCGGCAGTCCGTACGCTGCGGCTGTCGCCGCATGATACGGGAGACTCCGCTCGTGCGCCGCACCGCCGCCGGTGGTGATGGCAAATCGAATCCCGGCCTCATGAAGCTTCATCGGGAGAACAAACGGTTCATCATAGGCATCGAACCGGCGTGATGGGAGCTTCTGAATCCCTCCCGTGATGACGGGAATATCGTGCTTCTTCAGAAGATCGGCCGCTCTCCAGGCGTC
>JAOUDE010000028.1 GCA_029859455.1 Ignavibacteria bacterium
CAATTACCCGGAGGTGATGTTGCCTCAGATGTCCGAGGAGGGCGGTCGAATTGTATTGTCTGCGTTCAGGATCATAGAAAGAGGACATCTCGAGATAGAGCCGCATCGTTCTAACCTCAAACGGGAGAGACCGCGTCAGCTCTGATCGGAGGAAATCCAGGGTCTCCTCACCGATCCCGTCGAGCGGCCAGAGGTTAATTGTCTTCACAGTCTACGCTTGAGGCCGAACTTGTCGATCTTGTTGTACAGCGTGACTCTGTCGATGTCAAGAACCCTGGCGCTCTTGCTGATGTTCCACCCGGTTTCATGGAGAATGGTCCTGATATGATCCCGTTCTACCTCTGCCAGCTTCTTCCCGCCGGTTGCGTCACTCTCCGGTGCCCTGATGGACAGATGTTCAGGTCCGATTGTATCCCCCTCGCAGAGGACCAGAGCTCGCTCTACGGCATTCTCAAGTTCCCGCACATTCCCTGGCCAGCGGTGAGTCCGGAGGGCACTCATGGCACCTTCAGAGAACGATGTGACACATTTGTTCATCCTTTTCGCGTGCTTCAGGAGGAAATGATGGGCCAGGATAGGGATATCGCTCTCGCGTGAACGGAGAGGAGGGATTTCAATAGGAAAGACATTGAGACGGTAAAAGAGGTCCTCCCGAAAAGCCCCCTCCTTGACGGCCTGTTCAAGATCCCTGTTGGTCGCACTGATCACCCTGAAATCCGAGAGGATCATCTCGCTGCCGCCAACTCGCATAAACTGCTTTGTTTCCAGGACCCGGAGGAGGTCCATTTGCGTCTTACCGTCGATATTTCCAATCTCGTCCAGAAAGAGAGTCCCGCCGTCCGCCAGCTCAACTTTTCCCTTTCTGCGGTATTGTGCTCCTGTGAAGGCGCCGCGTTCGTGCCCAAACAATTCGCTCTCAAGGAGTGATTCCGTCATCGCTCCGCAATTGACGACAACGAGCGGGAAGTATCGTCTCGGACTTGTTCCATGGATTGCCCCGGCCACCAATTCCTTTCCTGTACCGCTTTCTCCCCTGATCAAAATCGTGGTATTGGTCGGCGCCACGGAGCGAATTGTGTTCCTGAGCTGATCCATGACCGCAGACTCGCCGATGATCGTTCTTTCCTCCGACAACATGTCGACAGTGTTTCTCAGGCGGATGTTCTCCTCCGTCAGAAACCTCTCCTTGATTACATTCTTGACAAGGTGATCCAGATAGTCGGGATCAATAGGTTTGGTGACATAATCGTATGCTCCGCATTTCAGCGCTTTCACCGCAGTCTCGACCGAAGCGAATGCCGTAATCATGATGACTGTGGTTTCCGGGTTGATTTCTCTTACTCTCTGGAGCAATTCGACCCCGTCCATTCCGGGCATTTTTATGTCGACAAGGAGAATATTCCAGGAATGCTCCTGCAGCATCCGGAGTGCCTCGGCACCACTGGCTGCCGACTCCGCCTTGAACCCATCCTCCCGGAACCATTTGGTCAGAGATTCTCTGACAATTTTCTCGTCATCGACGATGAGGATACTGACTCCTGACGTTTTCATCTGTTGTTGCCTTCGGTGAGAGATTCCGTTCCGTGATCCTCCGGGCAAGCCTGGGGGGATGGAAGCCGGATGAAAATGGAAGTGCCTGACGGGGAGGTCGATTCGATGCTTATGGTCCCTCTGTGACGGCGGATTATTCCGTACACGATCGCCAGCCCAAGCCCCACACCTGTTCCCCCCGACTTGGTTGTAAAAAACGGCTCGAACACATGACGCTTCACTTCGTCCGTCATTCCGATCCCCGTGTCTGAAACATGGACCAGAACGGACTTGCTATCATGGCTCACCTCAGCCGTAATTCTGAGGCTGCCACCCTCGTCGTTTCCGCCGATCCGGGACATCGCCTCAATCGCGTTCACCGAAAGAGCGATAAAGACCTGCTCCATTTCATGACGGCTCCCCTCGATGACTGCTTCCGGAGGGCAGTCCACGCTTATCGACACATTGTGTACACGGGCGTGATGGCCGATGAGAGAGATGCACCGATCGATCACCTCACGGAGCTGAACCGGTCCCGACACTGCGTGATCCCGGCGTGCGAAGAGGAGAAGGTCCTTGACAATGGTACCGCACCGTCTGGTTTCATCTGCCACGAGACTGAGGTCAGATGTGATCTCCTGTTCCGTTTCAGCAGGAAGGGACAGCTTCCTGATCCGTTTGATGAGGAGTTTTGCAAAGGTCAGAATCCCCTCCAACGGATTATTCAATTCGTGGGCCACGGATGCCGCGAGGTTTCCAAGAGAAGCCATCTTTTCAACGTGCAGCATCTGGCGGTGAATCGCTTCAAGTTCATTTGTTTTTTCGCGGACCTTTTCTTCCAGTGTGCGGGACCATCCGGTCAACTCTTCCCTCGCTGTGAACAGCTCCGAGGTCATGACATTGAACTGGTCAGCTAGTTCGCCGATTTCGCTCCGTTGCCGAAGAAAGATCTTCCGTGAAAGTCTGCCGGAGCCTACATCCTTCATACCTGTGATCAAAGAATGAACAGGGCGATGAATGACGATCCAGATGAAAATCCCGGAGACCAGGCTGCTGAGCGCGACAGCGCCGATCGAAAACAGAATGTGGCGGTTGGCAGATGCCTGCAATTCGGAATCGATTGTGACGAGGGACATCTGGAGATCAAGAATCCCCAGGATCGTTTTGTCGGCAGGGTGGGCGTGGCAGGCCGCGTCTGAGCAGGATGATTCATTCATGATCGGTGTAATCAGTCCAAGTACTCTTTCTCCTGAATGGGTGCCGAAGATCCGGTAACGTCCCTCACCCGGCGGGCGGACTTCATCCAGACTCTCTGACGGGTGGCAGGCGATGCAGGCTTCAGCACTGAGGTCAGCTTTCTGGTGAATCTCGGATTCCGTCGTTGAGAAAACGACTTCGCCGTCCTTGTTGTAGATCCGTATCCCTTCGATCCCCTGTTCACCTCCGATCGCAGAAATGATATTCTTGACCTCCTCCTTTCGGTTCTCCAGCATACTGTGGCGAGTTGACCGGATTACAAGGTCACTGAACCGCGCACCGTCAAGTTCGACGTGACTCATGAGATCGTTTCTTTGATTCTCGATTGAGAGGATGGTGAGAACGGTCAGAGCAAGGGTGGTAACCGCGCCAATCAAAAGAAAAAGGCGAAATGCAATAGTCCGGACGAGACACATAGGGTGCCCTTCCTGGTGACACACAGACCACCCATTCGGCTTCACATACCGTGCCATCTGATGGATGCCGGAATTCTTTGAAAACCTCTGCTTGCGAATGCTGTGTGGCCAAAACAGAATATGTTGTTCTCAAATATGAGAAGAAGCTTCTGCACACACTGTATCAGTCCTCCGACTCGTTGTGCGACTTCCTTGTGATAGAACCTCCTGACGTTGACGGGCACCGGGGTCTTCCTGCGGTCCGAATACATTCAGGTATCGAACGCCGGCTGAAAACAGCGCGAATCCTACAGCTGCCAGTCCCAGCGTTATGGCTACTTCCTGCCAGCTCGGCATATAAGTTCGGTCAGGCCATTGCTCCATACTGGTTATTGCGGTGTTCAGACGGTTGGCCACAAATCCGAGCAGGACCAGGACGGAAGCATTGAAGAGGCCGTTTGCCGTGTGCCGGAATCGTGGAATGAGGAGGAGCGCAATGGGAACGAAGGTCCCGAGGACAATCTCGACCCAGAAAAGGCCGCTTTGATATGTTGGTTCCAGAGCGAAACGTAAGGCGTCCCGGTTGATCAGATCCTGAACTCGAACCGCCAGAAACGTCGCAAGAACAACAACGACAACTCGAGCAAGGTCCGCCAGCAGGGGTACTTCGATTTTCCGTCCGAATGCCTTTGCCGAAAGCTGAGATTCGACGATTGTCATAGCCAGCCCGGCCGCAATACTGGAGATCAGGAAAAGGAAGGGAAGAATGGTTGAGTACCAGAGTGGATGCATGCGACCCGGGATGATGATGAACAGGGAACCAAGGGATGACTGATGGAGAGTAGACAGGATAACCCCGGTGACGACTACAGGGATCGTGATCGCACGGATCACCCGGAGCGGTGCTTGAAGGTTGAACCGCTCAAGGACTACCGGACTGAACTCGAGAGCAAGCACAACGGTATACAGCATTACACACCATGCTACTTCGAACATCACCGAAGAAGTGTTCCAGTATATCAGAGCGTGCCAAATAGCCCATGGTTTACCAAGATCCACCAACAGCCCTGCGATGACAAGAAGGTAACCGAGGAATGCCGTCAGGATCGTCGGTTTCAATATCGGCCGGAAGCGTTCGATATTGAAGATATGAACCGCAGCGGCGATTGTGAATCCACCCGCAGCCAGACCAACTCCAACCAGGATATCGAAGCCGATCCACAAGCCCCAGGGAAATCTGTCTGAAAGGTTTGTGGTTTCCCCGAGACCAAAAGCATATCGCTGTATGACTCCCACGAGTCCGATGACGATCAGTACTGCGGCAGTGAGAGACCAGAAGGAATATCTCCGTTTCCATGCTTGCTTCATCGCAGTTCCTCCGTTTCCGAATCCCGGTGTTCGATTTTTTCAACGTATGCTCTTCGGGCTGTAATCCAGTGAATTCCGAAGAGCAGAAGGGAAGAAACAACCGCGTACTTTGGAATTTCTTTCAGGATCTTCCACGAGAGCCTGGGGATCGGCTCCGTCGGCAGGTTGTCCGGAAATCCGAGCAAACCAAACGGGACTGCCGAAAGAAAAAGAACGGAAGTTCCACCGGCTTCGTGTTCTCCATAGACATGATCTACATATTCGCCGGGATTCTCGTTGATCCGGTGGTGGGCCTCCCGAATCAGTTCGTTCCGGTCACCGAATACGGAGGCTCCGGCAGGGCACGCCTCAACGCACGCCGGGAGCTTTCCCTGTGAGACCCGGGAATGACAGAAACTGCACTTCTTGATTCTCGGGGCAAGACTGCTCCATTCGTATTTTGGCACCGAGAAAGGACATGCCTGCATGCAATAGCGGCATCCGATGCATTTCTCCTCGTCATAGACGACTGCGCCGGTGGCGGTCTTTCGAAATGCTCCGACGAGACATGCAGAAACGCAGGTGGGCTCGACACAATGCATGCAAAGTTGTCTTACGGAGGCCTGAGGATTACCGACCTCATTGACCACTGTATACCGGGCGCAAGAGAGCTGCGTATCGTCTCCCTCAGGGAGGTCGTTGGCTGCTATGCATGCGCGTGTGCACTCGCCGCAACCGACGCACCGTGTGATATCGATCAGCATGGCGTTTGACATGGCTATTCCTCCGGAAGGGCAGCGAACCGGGTCATGAACTCTTTCCGAACCGCGGAGTCATACTCCCAGATCAGTCCCTCCATCAGTATTCCGCCATCCTGGGCGGTGGCAATCTCGTGGCTGCTTCCCGCGGCAGCGAAGAACCGGGCGACGCTCTCTGCCTGTTTGGCCAGCCATTGCATGGGCCGGGAGACAAAGTATGACCGGGAACGGTCCCGCTCAGGATCTCTCTTGATCTTGAGCAACCATCCGCGTCCGTATGGATCCTCGATGAGTAATCGCGGATTATTGAGAGCTCTTTTGTTGACGGAGACAACAGATCCCGCTACCGGCGATGCAAGCGCCAGCATCTTCCTGCCGAAACGGAGCCTGACGATTGGTTCCCGGTCAGAGATGACCTGGTTCCTGGTTGGCAGATGCAGAGCGTCCGGTGTCCCCGAGACCTGTGAAAGAAGCCAGTCGACACCGACTCTCAGACGGTCTCCCTCCCGTTTCTGAACCCAGATATGGTTCAGCGCGACATCGACATCATCCGGAACAACAGGTGGAATCGGAACATGCCGGTCCGCATGTCGCCGGTTCTGCAGAATCCAATTGAACAGGATAAACACCAGTGCTGTCAGAATGACTAATAGGACGGTCATGAGATTACCTTCCTTCCTTTCTTGCCACGTGCGTCAGGCAGGCCTTGGCTTCCGGGACCTCGTCAAGAAAGAGATCCCGTTTCAGCTCGAGCCAGTCAGCGTCACTGCAGTGCTGGGAAAAATTCTCAATCAGTTTCCCGCCGTCCTGGCTAAGAAATATTGGCGTTGGGCCGAATAACCTGAGAAGGTGAGAGCGGCCCATGTCGGCCCACGCTTCGGCCCGTTTCCCGCTCAACAAGTTTCTTAATTCGATGGCGAGATTTGTCGGGTGGATCCTGAACAGCCAGCCTTCACCATGGGGAGAAGTGGTCACCAGCGATGGATGAAACCGGACCATTTCGTTCTTTTCGACAACCCACCCGCTGATCGGACAGGTAAGCGTGATCTCTCGCGATCCGTGTTGAAGTGTGCAGCACGGTTCACCCTGGTGGAGCTTCTTCAGGTATCGCGGAAACCGTACGCCATCAACCAATCCAAGAACTCCGGCCGCAAGGGTATCAATACCGACCGTCACCTCACCATCGCCGGTTTGCCGGAGCCACATGTGTCCGGGATGAGTGTACTGCCTTGCGAAGACAGGCGTCCTGACCGCCTCACGTCTGAAGCGTTTGGTGAGAAGTATCAGGATCACCATGAGTAGTACAAGCAGGGTCGACATGACAACCTCCCGAAAAAGTGTTTCCGTCTTGTACTGGATTCCATTGCAAGATTCCTGCCATGGCTTCTCCCGGGTCATCAGGGCAACAGGCGTCTGCCATAAATGCTTGAAAAGCAAAACGGTGGGAAGATCTCCGCTGGACCGGTCCGTGTCGATCGGAGTTCACTCCCGAACAGCCTTTGATGAACTACTCTGCAGCGTCTGCGGAATTCTTCAACAGACAGGTCAAATTGGAATTGAAAATCCAATTCGGTATTTTTCATTCTCGACCCTCTCTCATGCAAACGCCGCCCCATATCGCGAACATCCTCATCGATATCATCCCCGATATGTGTTTCGTTGTGTCGGCCGATGGTATCATCTCCACTTATAATGAAGGTGCCCGGGTCGTGCTCGGGCTTCCAGAGACACCTGAAACACCATTGCGGTTTTCTGAACTGCTGACCGAGGATTCGCCGCGGCCGATCCCGGTCGTCATCAAAACCGGGGAACTGGAATCAAAGGCTGAAGTCCGTTTCAAGACCGGAAACGGCGATGTCGTTGACGCGATCCTCTTCCTTCGGGTGATCGAAGGACCAGACCAGAGCTTCCTCTATATTATTGCCCGGGATGTTTCGGAATCGAAACAGAAAGAACTTGATCTTCTTCGGTTCTCTCAGGTCGTGCATTACACGATCAATCCGATTCAGATCACTGATTCCCATAACCGGATGGTCTACGTCAATCCGGCGTTCGAACGGATTACCGGTTACAGCCGCGACGAGCTGATCGGAGAGAACCCCCGCATCATGTCGAGCGGAAAACATTCGAAGAAATTCTGGACCGAGATGTGGAAAGAGATCACACAGGGCAATGTCTGGACAGGGGAGATTGAAAACCGGAAGAAGTGCGGGGACCCGATGTTTACCCAGCTCGTCATCTCCCCGGTGGTCGATAATGACGGCTGCGTGGTCGGCTACCTGGGCGCGCACAGGGATATCTCCCAGCAGCGTCAGCTGGAACAACAGCTGGTTCATACCCAGAAGATGGAGAGCATGGGTACCCTGGCCGCCGGCATTGCGCACGAGGTCGGCAACCCGCTGGCGTCGATATCGTCCATTGTCCAGGTCCTTCTCAGGACTGTTGAAGATGAGTTCTCCAGGGAAAAGCTGAATCTCGTTCAGACCCAGGTACAACGGATCAACAAGATTATCCGCGACCTGGTCGATTTCTCCCGTCCGTCAAACTACAAGCTTCAGCCGACCGATTTGGTACGGATTGTATTGGATGCAGTGGAGATCGTCAGGATCGGCAAGAAAGCGAAAACCGTCAGATTTGAAACAGATGTGCAGGCTCAGGTGCCGATGCTCTATCTTGTCCCGGATCAGCTTTCCCAGGTGTTCATCAATATTCTCCTGAACAGTGTTGACGCGATCAATGGCAGGAAGGATGGCCTGATTGAAACAACGATTACAATGGATGACGATCGTGTGGCCGTGACAATGCGGGACAACGGAGAGGGGATCCGGCAGGAGCACCTCGCGAAAGTGTTCGAACCGTTTTTTACAACAAAGAAAGTGGGTGAAGGAACAGGGCTCGGCCTCTGGGTCAGCTACGGAATCATGAAGAGCCTGAAGGGTGATATTACCGTGGAAAGCGGGGAGGGGGAAGGGACTTCGTTCTGCGTTTCCCTTCCTGTGACACATTGAACCGGGAAGATTGTTGAAGGAAAGGATGGTTGTCCGATGAGCGGGTCGATACTGGTCGTGGATGATGAAGAGATCATCAGGGAGTCACTCTCTTTTGTTCTGAAGAAGGAGGGATTCCGCGTTGCGACGGCTGAAAACGGAAAAGCTGCCCTCGAGCAGGTGAAACATGGTGATTTCGATATCGTTGTGACGGATCTTGAAATGCCGGAGATGAAAGGGATCGAGCTGTTGGAGCATATCGCCGGGCTTGCTCCCGAAACAAGTGTCATGATCGTAACGGCGTACGGTTCGATCGAAACGGCGATCAGCGCGCTGCGGAAGGGAGCGGTGGATTACGTGCTGAAGCCTGTTGATTTCGACGATCTTCTCCATAAGATCGGAAAGCTTCTGAGCGGGAGAAAGATCGCAGCTGAAAACAAATTTCTGCGAAGGGAAATCAACAGGGATTACGATTTCTCGAAGATCATAGGGAAAAGCAGGGCGATGGAAGATGTGTTCCGAACGATCAGGAAGGTCGCGGGCACCGAAGGAACGGTTCTGATCACGGGAAAGAGCGGAACCGGGAAAGAACTTGTTGCCCGTGCGATCCATTTCCATAGTGCCCGGGCAGAGGGTCCGTTTCTTGCGGTCAATTGCGGAGCGATTCCGGAGAATCTGTTCGAAAGTGAATTGTTCGGTCATAAGAAAGGCGCATTTACCGGCGCGGCTTCAGACCGCGTCGGCTTTTTCAAAGCGGCCGACAGCGGAACGCTGTTTCTGGACGAGGTCAGCGAGATCCCAACCAATCTTCAGGTGAAACTCCTTCGCGTCCTCGAAACACGGGAAGTAACCCCTGTCGGAACCTCAGCTTCGGTTCCTGTTGATGTCAGAATCCTCGCATCCACGAACCGGGATCTTCTGAAGGAAGTGGAAGAGGGGCGGTTTCGGGAGGATCTTTTCTACCGGCTGAACGTCGTGGAGGTTCCTCTCCCGCCGCTCTCCGAGCGCCTCGATGACCTCCCGCTCCTTGTGGAACACTTCATCGGGAAGTACGGCAAAGAGATGTCGAAGCCGGTCAGGGGTGTCGAAAACGAGGTGATGAGAATGCTGATGGCTCATACCTGGAAGGGGGAAGTCCGCGAACTCGAGAATATCATAGAACGGGCGGTGATCTTCGCCGAAGGGAAGATGATCACGAGGGAGGAACTCCCGGCGGCGTTCGGGCACCTGGACGGCAGCACATATGTGTTCGATACGAACAGAACGCTGCGGGAAGCGGTCCGCGATTTCGAGCACCAGTATATCGGGAGGGTGCTTCGCCTTCACCAGTACAACAAGGAAGTTGCTGCGCGGGCTCTGGAGATCAGCCTCTCTTCTCTGTATCGGAAGATTGAGGAGCTTAGTATCTCTTTGCAGGAATAGGAATCAACCTGTTCATATTCCCACATTCCGGAAGAGGAGCAGGCGCACGAACACCCCACTCTCCGTTTCGACTGCCAATCGGGACACTTCTTCTCCACAGGGCCCTCGTGGCATACAGATTGACAACTATTCTGGCGTATCACCATCCTGAAGAGCAGAGGAGGATCCGCCATGATAACACTACGCCGCATTGTCGTTCCGACCGACTTATCAGATTTTTCCCTTGCCGCGCTTGAATACGCGTCGACTCTCAGCCTGATCTACGGGGCAGACCTCTTCCTCCTCCACGTCGAAGATGTTGTCCCGCCGCCGATGTATACAACACATGTCGCTGACCTCGAAGCGGGTCATTTCCGTGTCAAGACTGAAGACGAATCGAAGAAGGCTCTGGAGCAGTTCGCCGTCCGGAAGATCAGCCCTGACCTGAAGGCCCGGCTGGTTGTCCGTCTCGGTCATCCGGTGGACGAAATAATCCGGTTCGCGGAGGAAGAGAGGATCGACATGATCGTGATGGCGACGCACGGGCGTACCGGATTGAAGCATGTGCTCATGGGGAGCATCGCGGAAAAAGTTGTTCGGAATTCGGGCATACCGGTATTGACCGTAAAGCCACACCCGCTCCGGAACAAAGTTGTTTCCAGGGATGACGTGGAGCATGAACTCCATATTCGCTGAAGTCGGCGGAGGCCGGAAACGGTTCTCTGAACAGCATGAACGCAGGATAACACAGAGAAATGCCGGATCAATCCAAACGGACGATTCTGATCTATAGTCCTGACATGAATTTCTGTTTCAGTCTGTCATCCCTCTTTCAGGACAGGTACAACGTGATCACATCGACAGACCCGGAGCTCCTCGATCCCGAGCGGACGATCAGTGCGGCCCATCTCGTCATCATCGATGAAGAACCCTCCGAGAAGATGATGGAACGGGTGAAGAGGCTGCGCACCGCGAGAGCAGAGCTTCCGGTGATCATGCTGTATGTCTTTAGGCCGCAGGCGATGGAATTGGACCAGGCTGTGAAGGATCTTGTGAATGGCGTGTTCTATAAACCGCTGAATGTGAGGGATGTCTCGCATAGCATTGAGGAGCTCATTGGTGTCTGAACTCCGGTCTATCGTTGTTCTGTGCAGCCTGCTTTTCTTCACCCGTGGTTCCGCCATGGCACAGGATGACTGTATGGTCTGCCATGAGGACCCCTCAATCGAGAAGATAAGAAACGGGAAAGCGGTTTCTCTTTCTGTTGATGTGAAGGGTCTCTCACGTTCGGCTCATGCTGACCTTGAGTGTACCCTCTGCCACACAGGGTTGGATGCCGGGGAGCTTCCCCACGCGGCAAGGATTCAGCCGGTGGATTGCCTGACATGCCATTCCGATGAAAGCACGGAATCATACGCGGCGAGTGTTCACGGGGTTTCAGAACCGGGAAAACGACCGGCTGCCTCCTGCTCCGCCTGCCACGGAACCCATGAGATCCGGAAGCTGAGTGAAGCTGGTGAATCGGACCGTGTCATGACGGCACAACGTATGTGCTCCGGCTGTCACCGGTCTATCCACACTGAGTTCCTCGCTTCCGATCATGGCCGGGCCTTCTCAGCCGGGATTGCAGGCGCACCCGGCTGTATCGAATGCCACGGAGAGCACGATGTTGTTTCTCCTTCCGAAGAGAGTGCATCGACGTCGCGCTCCCGGCAGGGGAAACTCTGCCAGCGCTGCCATCTCGATAATGCCGAAGTCCGCGCAATCGTCGGTCCGACGGCGGGATTCATCGCGTCATATGAACAAAGTGTGCATGGAATCGCAAGCCATGAGGGAAACGAGGGGGCAGCTACCTGTACGGACTGCCACGGCAGTCACGGAATGACGAAGGGCTCTAATCCTCTGTCAAAAGTCGCCAGACAGAATATCGCCTCAACGTGCGGGACATGTCACCCGGATATCCGGGAACAATACTATCTCAGCATCCACGGAAAAGCAGTCTCTGCGGGGATCCTGGCTTCTGCCACCTGCACCGATTGTCACGGTGAGCACAGGATCCTCTCTCCACGGGACGCCGACTCGCCGGTTGCGGGCGCGAATGTCTCCTCTCAGGTATGTTCGCCCTGTCACGGATCGGTCCGGCTGGCAGAGAAGTACGGACTCTCATCCGACCGGTTTCGGACATTCGAGGACAGCTATCACGGGCTCGCGGGACGGAGCGGATCGGTCGAGGTGGCCAACTGCGCCAGCTGCCATGGCATTCACGACATCCTCCCGTCGTCCGACGAAAACTCACGCATCCATCCCTCGAATCTGGCTGCGACATGCGGTTCCTGTCACCCGGGGGCTAATGAGAATTTTACAAAGGGGGAGGTCCATTTCGATCCCGCCTCAAATGAGGAATCGATTCTTGCACTCGTTGCCACGATCTACATCTTTCTGATCGCTGTGACGATCGGCGGAATGTTCTTTCATAACCTGATCGATTTCATCCATAAATCGAAAGAGATTCTCAGAAAACGGAGACGAGGAGGACCCGCAAGGTCGGTTCCACATCGTCTGTACGTGCGGATGACATTGTCGGAGCGGATTCAGCACGGTACCCTGATGGTGACGTTCTTCCTTCTCGTCGTTACCGGCTTCATGCTGAAGTTCCCCGAGGCATGGTGGGTTGTCCCGATCCAGGCGATCAGTCCCTCCGTGTTCGAGGTACGAAGTCTGCTTCATCGGATTGCCGGTGGGGCTATGATCATTGCATCGCTGTACCATCTCTGGTATGTGCTGTTCGTCCCGCGCGGGAAACAACTGCTCCGTGATCTCCTGCCGGCGTGGCGGGATCTGACAGATCCGTTTCGATTCATCGGATTCAACCTCGGAATCAGAAAGGAAAAACCCCGGTTCGGGCGATTCAGCTACATCGAAAAAGCGGAGTACTGGGCCCTCGTCTGGGGGACCATGATCATGGGGCTGACGGGAGTCGTCCTCTGGTTCGAGAACACCTTTCTTGGACTATTCGGAAAGCTCTGGTGGGACGTCGGCCTTGCTGTTCACTACTATGAAGCATGGCTTGCGACTCTTGCGATTATCGTCTGGCATCTCTATTTTGTGATCGCCAACCCGGACGTGTATCCCATGAACCTCGCCTGGTGGAAAGGAACTCTGACGGAAGAAGAGATGGAGACGGAACATCCGCTCGAACTCGAAAAGCTTAAACAGGATGAGAACAAGCGTGCGGATTCAAGAGACCCAAGAAAGAAAATCAGGAAGGGTGGAGCATCCCGTGGGACTGTTGACTCATCCACATGAAGGAGGAGGGAATCTGATGACACTGAAGGGAATCGTGGTTCTTGTTTTTCCCGCCATGTTATTGATCCAGACAGCACCCGCCCAGGAAAAATATTCGGGCACCAAGCTTTGCGCATCATGCCACAAGGGAGGAAAGGGGGGGACAGCCTACACGCTCTGGTCAGCGAGCAGACACGCGAAGGCTTTCGAGACTCTGAAGAGCGAAGGGGCGAAGAAGATTGCCAAAGAAAGGGGAATGCAGGAAGCCCCTCACGAAAGTGCTGCCTGCCTCGAGTGTCATGTGACGGGAGGGGGAACAGCCAGCAATATCACCGCTTCGTTCAAGAAGGAGGAGGGGGTGACCTGTGAAGCCTGTCATGGACCCTCGTCCGGCTACAAGATGGTGCACGCGAAAGGTGATGTGGAGAAATCAAAAGCCGCCGGTCTGATTGAAGGAGATACATCCGGAAAAAGCTGCCTCGTCTGTCATAATGAAAAGAGTCCGACATACAAATCGTTCAACTTCGAAGAGAGATGGGCCAGGATCAAACATGCTCTTCCTGAAAGCAAGTAACACGCGACGGTCATTGGGCTTCAATCACTGATTCAGGAAAAGAATACAGAATGAAGAGAGTCTTCCCCGCATCGTTCTATAACCTCCTCACGGTGATCGGCCTGGCTGTCGTTGTCGTCAGCCTTGGTCTGATTCTGTTCATGGGCCTTCTCGAAGCGATGGCGAAGACGCCGAA
>JAOUDE010000316.1 GCA_029859455.1 Ignavibacteria bacterium
AATACCGGGAAGAAACCATCAACACCGTCATTCTCAAACTCACCGAAACCGGAATCCTGGATGACGAAGCGTTTGCCAGGATGTATCTCCGGGACCACCTCACACTCCGACCCTCCGGCGGCAGACTTCTTGCACAAAAGCTCCGGCGCTTCGGGATCGACAGAGAGATGATCGTCCGAGTACTCGCCGACGCTCTTCCTGATGAAACCGATGCCGCCATCCAGGCCGCAGAGAAATACCTCCGCTCCCGCTCCACAGGACTCGAAGAATCTGTCGTCCGCAGCAGATTGACTGCTTTCCTTGCCCGGAGGGGGTTTTCATGGGAAACGATCAACGCCACGATCGAAAAAGTCCTTTGAATCACAAAAAGAAACCCCCGCATGAATCGTATCGTCTTCGACATTGAAACCCTGGCGTACCCGCTGGGTGACTTTGACCAGGTCCAGCAGGACTATCTCATGAAGTTTGCCGGCAACGATGAGGAGAGAGAAGAGGCGAAGCGCCGGATGAACCTGAACCCGTTCACAGCCCGGATCATTGCAATCGGGATGCTCAATCCCGACTCCAACCAGGGAAAAGTGCTGTACGAAGCACCAAAAACGGAGCCTGAGCTCTCGTCCGACGGGGCGATCGAGTTTGTGTCCTGCACTGAGAAAGAGATCCTGGAGCGGTTCTGGGAAACGGTTTCTCACTACAACCAGCTGATAACCTTCAACGGCAGGACGTTTGACGCTCCGTTCGTGATGCTGCGCTCCACGCTGCTTGGCGTGAAGCCGATCCGCAACCTGGTCCCGTACCGGTACAGCGCAAAGGAACATTGCGATCTGCTGGACCAGCTGACCTTCTACGGAGCCACACGCAAGTTCAATCTCGATTTCTACTGTAAATCGTTCGGGATCAAAAGTCCGAAAGCTGACGGCGTGACGGGGCTCGATCTCGCTGAGCTGGTCGAGCAGCGGCGATTCATGGAAATCGCAGAATATTGTCTGAGAGATGTCCGGGCAACCGCCGAGTTGTTCGAAAAGTGGAAGTCGTTTCTCTCATTCGAATAAGGAAGGGAAACCACCAAGACACAAAGGCACAAACAGAATATTTTACAACTGGTCATCACCTCAGATTTGACGTTTCCATCATCACAACTCTCTCATTTCCCGTTTCTTGATACCCGGAACACCTCCGTGTCTTTGTGACTTGGTGGTAAGATACCCACCTTTCCTCTTATCCCCTGGCGTCCTGGCGGTTCAAAACAACAAAAGCCGGTCCGACTGAGTCCGGACCGGCTTTCCTGTCGCTACACCCTCTTTAGTTCCAGCGCTTCGAAATCTCGTTGTAAATCATCGCTGCGGCGGAGAGCTTGAGAAGATCCCACCAGGAGAAGATCAGAAAACCGTTGGAGAACGCTTCAGCCCAGTCCCGATACACGACAGTATAGAGTTGAATCGTCCCTGACAGGAAGATGATGAAGAGACTGGCTGTCATCGAAAGAAGTGCCCAGACAAGACCAGCCCGCTTGCTGATGAGATAGCCGACGATTGCCGCCGCGATCGGGAAGGCGAGCAGATATCCACCAGTCGGCCCGAGGATCCTCATGAGTCCCATTCCCCCGCCCGAAAACACCGGAAGCCCGAGAACGCCGACGGACAGATAGAGAACCATGCTCAACGCGCCGTTCCGCGGACCGAGGAACGCACCCGCCAGAAGGACAAAAAGTGTCTGCAGTGTGAACGGAACCGGATAGTGCGGGATCTCCACCTGTGCAGCGACAGCAGTGGCAGCTGCAAAACCAGTGATCAGGAGTGACTGAGTCAGAATCCCCTGTCCGGACCCGTCAGCGTGAAGCGGATCTATCGTGCTCGATTGGACGGTCATGTCGTTTTGTTCTCCAGGTATTGTTCGAACCATTGTTTTGTCAGTTGCAGCATCGTGGTGAGCGGAGGTGTCGTTCCCCTGAAAGGGTGCTCAGTACCGTATGTATGATCAGCGCCCTTTATGATCTGGAGATCCCTGCGCGATTTTCCCTGACGGTACAGGAGCAGAGTCTCCTCGAGCGGGACGATCTCGTCACTGTCTCCGTGCAGGAACAGAGCCGGCACCGAAAGTCTCCGGGAACCCTGCTCAAGATCATACCGGGTCCGGTTTTCCTCAAGATCGTTGAGGACCGATATGTCATAGCGGAGCATTGTCCGTTGGTTGCCGTAGCGCAAAGGGTGATATCCCTTCTCCACCCACCGCCGTCGCTCTTCATCGTTCAACCGGAGGAACACAGCCACGGTCGACCAGAGGACGATCGCCCTGATCCGCGAGTCGGCTGCAGCCGTCAGAACAGACATCCCTGCTCCCCGGGAGTGGCCTGCCATTCCGATCCGGGTATTGTCCACGCACTCTTTTCCGATCAGGCCGTCGGAAACGGCATCGAGGACGGCCTGGATATCCTCCAGCTCTTTTCCCGGTGTGTTTTTCGAAAACCTGGAATACTCGGTGAATCGGCCCGGCTCCTCCCCCACACCGTTGTGGGAGAAGTCAAAAACGATCGTCGCGAAGCCGGAGTCAGCGAGGAACTCCCCACAGTAAGGAAACGGACCCCAATCCTTGTTGGTGTTGAATCCGTGGCAGATCAGAATGAGCGGCTTTCTTCTGCCGTCGTCCTGAAACCGGAGGTTTCCCCGAACCGGGTCCCCTGAACCATTCTGGATAGAAAACGGGTGATCAACAACCATGAAGGAAGATCAGAATAACGGTCCATGATAGAGAAAGGGTAAGAAACATGCAATAAAGGGAGCTGACGATAGGAGGGAACACTCCTCGTCCCCCTTCATCCCCGCACACCGACTATTGCAGAATGACACCATTTTCCTTATCTTAGGGGTTGTTTTCTGGATCCTCCGCTGCGGAGTCCCTCCCCGGCCGGCAGTCCACTGTACCTGAACCAGACACTGTACCAATCCCTTGACCGCATCGTTAATGGTCTTTTCCGGACGGGCAAGCCGTCCGTTCGCTCAACGCATTACGGACCAGCTCGGGACCGAGCTTGGCCGTTGTGAGATAAAGGAATTCAGCGACAAGGAACTCTGGGTCAAGTACAATGACAACATCCGCGGAAGCGATGTGTTCATTGTGCAGGCGACCAATCCGCCGGCGGAGAATCTGATCGAACTACTGATCATGATCGACGCTGCAAAGCGTGCATCCGCACGCAAGGTAGTTGCCGTGATTCCGTATTTCGGGTATGCCCGTCAGGACAGGAAGGATCAGCCGAGAGTGTCGATCACCGCAAAGCTGATCGCCAACCTGATCACGGCGGCGGGTGCGGACAGGGTGATCACCATGGATCTCCACGCACCGCAGATCCAGG